>PFOM01000037.1 GCA_002792535.1 Candidatus Peregrinibacteria bacterium CG_4_10_14_0_2_um_filter_38_24
TCGTAATTTCGTGATGGAACAACACTTCACCATTTTTCACCTTGGCTCCAAGAGCTCTCGGAGACCTGTCGGCCGCACGTTTTTTCAATGCGACATATTTATCACGACAATCCTTCCCAAGCGTCTCCGCCATAAATTTACTCTTCTCAAAAAGCTCTATCGCAGTTTCGATATCCCCTGGCAATTTCTTAATCTTTCCATAAACTTTCGCCTCCATTTCTTTCAAAACCTCCCCCTCTGCATCAATTCCACTCAAAGCCGCACCAACAATCGCATAAAAACACAGATAAGGATTCGCATCCGGAGCCACAGTTCTCACTTCAACTCTCGCACTTTTCTCATTACCAATAGGAATTCGAACCATAGAACCACGATCCACAGAAGAAACTTTTATTTCATTCGGAGCCTCAAACGCAGGATCAAGTCTTCTGTAAGCATTCACACTGGGATTCATAATCAAACAAAGATCATTTGCATGATATAAAATACCGGCAATAGCACGATGCGCCTCAGAAGAAAGACCATTTTTACCATCAGCACCATAAAAAATATTTTTACCGTCTTTTTCAAAAGACATATTTGTATGCATTCCACTTCCATTCAAATTTTGAACAGGCTTCGGCAAAAAACACGCAGTAAGTCCCATAATACTAGCAACTTGTCTGGCAATAAGTTTATAAATAATAACTTGATCGGCACTTTCAAGAGCATGCGTATATTTATAATTCAATTCAAACTGCGCAGGCGCAACTTCAGGATGATCTTTTTCATTTTCAAACCCAAGAGCTCTTTGCACTTCCGCAAATTTATCAATAAAAAGCCTCAAAGTATCCTGAGGGAGAGAACTGAAATATCCGCTCATCGTGGCCAACTCAAAGCCTTTTTCTTCACTAAAAATCTGCTCTGCATTTATCCCTTTAAACAAAAACCCTTCAACCTCAGGCGCAATATTCACAATAATTCCTCTCTTAGCACGAAGATCTTCACACAATTCACTAAGTCTCCCCCGAAAATCAAATACATACGCACTTCCATCCTTATCCCTTACATTAGCAAAAACAAGCACCTTCCCTGCCCCAAACAAATCAGCGGGCAAAAACCTGATACTACTAAAATCAACACCAAGCCTCAAATCCGATTCACTTTGCGCCGTAAATCCATGAATCGAAGATCCGTCAAAAGTAAGATTATCATAAGAAGAAATCAAAAAATTCTTATCATAATCAAGCATATGAAGCTTCCCCTCCAAATCAGTAAAACACACCGTCACAGCTTTTATTCCTTTTTCTTCTTTCAAATAATTTAGAAATTTTTCCTTCAAACCGGAACCACCACTTTTTCGCGCCTTCTTCATCTCAAGATTTTTCTCCTCAATCTCTACATAAGTCATATCCAATAAATGCTCAGACCTCTTAAAAACATTTTCCATAAAAATTAAAATTATGAATTACTTCTAATATACTTTAAAACCAAGAATCACTGCTACTCATAGAGATAGCTAATGTATCGATCATAAACGCCGCTTCTCCCCTCGTAAGAAGGTAAAACGCATCGTTCACTCCCACAGGAACAATTCCTTCACTATATCCAAGATACAGATAAGGCACATACCAAGCTATATAATCAGGTGCCGCCCATATTTCTAAAACATTCAATTTAGACAATATTTTTAATGCCGCCGCCAAAGTTACGTTCCCACCTGCATCAAAATATTTTTTTCCATTTTTCTCTGCACCGGAAACAGCTCCCATTTTTTTCGCATAAGAAATATACATCGCATTAGAAGAAGCATAATCTATGTCAGCAAAACAATCTTCACTACAAACCTCATATGAAGCCTTAAACTTAGCAAAATCATCATTCGGCTCTCCAACCAAAGATTTCACAGCCCAAACAACAAAACTCTCTCTGGAAACTTTTTTCCCAGGCTCAAATTTTTCCGGAGCCTTATCTCCAAACACTTTAAGCTGGCCAAGTGTTTTTATATTTGATTCATAAATATAATTCTTGATATCGCTCAAAGTGGAAACTTTCGAAACAATTGTTCCAATCGCAGGCACAAAATATTTTCCCTTACCACCACTTTCAAAAGAAATATTTTTCAAAACTTTCCCAACATAAACAACATTTTTATCATAAGTATCCTCTCCATCGGAATAATAAAGAGACAGATATTCCGTCGAATTGACCTCTATATAAACCACCGTATTTTTGTAAACACCACCCCATCCATCATCACCCTCAAGCATATAATAAAATCCTTTATGCCCATCAACAGACATAGATCCTTGAGAAACAATAGAATACCACGAAGCCGCATCAGTCAAAGTATCTTGCTTAAACAAATCAAAATTATTGTCATATTTTTCATCCCAATAAGTCCCCGAATACAGTGAAAGGGAAAAATCAAAATCACGTTTTTGTCCGAAATAAGCAGAGAAATAACGCACACCATCAAAATCATAACTAGTATCAGAAAGAAACAAATCAGAAGAAGGATTTTTCAAGGTAATCTTCGGTTTTTTATTTATAACGCTATCAACAGAAGAACTTTTCGCCTTACTCAAGTCAATTTTGAAAGTCTTCAGTATCGCCTCCAAATCAGGAACAAAAGATTCATCATCATAAACATAACTAACCGTAAGCACTTTATTTCCATAAGGAATATAATAATTAACAGAATTCAACAGAATGCCAGCTTCATATATAGGCAGAACAGTCTTATAAGTATCATATTTGCCATTAAACTTTGTCCTTTCAATCTGCATCTCCGAATTATCAAAAGATTTCAACCAATACTCCAAATCATTCATTCCCAAAGTATACGCAAACCCTGACAAAAAGATTTCAACCTTACCTGTCGAAGCCAAACTTATATCCTTCGGAACAATAACCACGCTATCTGTACCAAAAGACCCACCAATCACATTAGTTGTATCGTAAAAAACCTCCTCCAAAGAATTTGAGAATTTCCATCCATCAACAACAGAAATTTCATAAGAAGGATCAGAATTTTTGAAAGTACCGGTAGCATTTGCAGAGACATAAGCCTTCTCCGCCGCAAAAAGTTTTGCTTTCACATTACTATCCCCCAAAACAGACATTCCTATTTTTGAACTAATCCATCCAACAAAATCTTTAACAGGCAAAAGACCTCCTATGAATCCCATTCCCGTGCTATTCCCAAGAGTCGGAATTCCTACGAAATTACCATTTTTATCAACAGCCGTTCCTCCGGAATTTCCATGAGAAATTGCCGCATCAGTTTTCATATATCTGGCAGTCCCTCCTCCGGCGATAAAACTTATATCCTCTATGAATCCACTGACAATTCCTGTCGTATAAGTAATAGTTTTTCCTCCAACGTCAGGATATCCAATAATAGTCAAAGCATCATTAATCACAGGATCACCACTATTTTGATAAGGAAGATTAAAATCAAATCCGATATTATTTCCACCCGCACTCATGGAATCCATTCTAAGAAGCGCAATATCCTGATTTTCATGCATTGCCACAAGTCCAGCGACAAATTCACAAACAGGACTATCAGGAGCATTACTTCTTGTCAAACAAACCTGAAAAGCATCAGCGGGAAGAGTCGAATCAGAACTACTACGAATCACATGCGCATTCGTAACAATAGTCCCCTTTGAATCAATCAATGTCCCTGATCCGGCACCATCAGCCAAAAGAGATCCATCATAAGACAAGCTATAAGATATAATTTGCACCGTCGGCAAATACTGAGAACTATCAGTACTGGGAATATAAATAGCTCCAGCATAAACAAAAACCGAATTTGCGAGAATCACAAAAACAACAGATACAGACAAAATAAGCTTTTTCATAAAAGATTAAGATAAGATTTACTTACCTCAAAGCGTAATATCTAAAAAACCAAAAGTAAAGAAATTGCGCCTGACAAAATCATAAAGAGATACGCAATACAAATCCTATATGCAACACGTCTATTCCCAAATATCAAAAACAAAACTCCTTTGGAAACAGTATTCACAAAAGAAACTATCATTATTGAAACGATAGCCACATTCGAAGAAAGTCCATTCTTAGCCAAATTAGCGACAGACAAAACAATCGCATCAACATCAAAAACACCGGAAATAAAACTTGCAACATAAAGTCCTTCAGATCCAAAATAAACATTTGCAATTTTAGCTACAAAAAGAATACCAGCAAAAAACAAACCAAACTTCAAAGCCGGAACAAGTTTAAAAGGATTTTTTACACCAACAAGGCTTTTCTTTACATCTTCATCAGTCTTATCTCCACGAATCCAGAAAAACAAAGAACACAAAATTCCTGTCACCCCCATAGCAATCATGGGGAAATACAAACGAGACAAAAGCTCAGGATAAACGACCGCCACGGAAGCAAGAATCCGAAAAAACATAGCACTACTCGCCACCAAAATTGCAATCACATAAGGATTAACAACACTTTTATTTTTTTTGCTTTGCGCAGAAAAACTGAAAACAAGAGCCGTGCTCGAAACAAGTCCAGCAAAAAAACCGGTAAGTCCAATCCCATTTCTCGCTCCAAATAATTTTACAGCGACATAACTCAAAAAAGAAATACCAGAAATCAAAACAACCATCAGCCAAATTATATAAGGATTAAAAAATCCAAATGGCCCATAAGCCTGATCAGGCAAAAGCGGCAAAACCACAAAAGCAACAATCATAAATTCAACAGTGGAAACTATTTCAGCATCTTTCAATTTATTCGCCCACGCATGAAGCGGATCCCTAAAATACAAAAGTGCAAAAAGCAAAAGCGATATGGCGGTAGCCAAAACAAATTGCCCCATTCCACACAAAATACCAACAATATAAACAATAACTGCCGCCATCTCAGAAGTGGCACCGGACACACCGGATTTTCGCGAAGAAATCACATAAGAAGCAATAAGTAATCCCAAAAAACCAACTCCCAATGCCACAAAAAATGCCATAGAGTATTCAGACAAAACATACGAAAGCGCACCCATAAGTCCAACAAAAGTAAGAGTCCTCATTCCCGCAAAAGATCCATGCGCTGCACCTTTAAACCTCCTCTCGCGCTCAATACCAATCAGCGCAGAAAGCAACAGTGCAATTCCCAATTGTTTAAACAATTCAAAATTCATTTATTCATTATACCACAAAATAGGCATAACTTGGAATGAATTTATTTCGTTTTTGTAAGTGTTCGTAGTGTAGAAGCCGCAATTCTCATTTTACGAACTCTACCCGTATTGACATCAAAAAGTTTTTTTGTGATCAAATTCGGAATAAATCTACGTTTTGTAGCATTCAACGCGTGACTTCTATTATTACCCACACTTGGGCATTTTCCTGTAAGTTGGCAAACTCTAGACATATCAATTTAATTAATGCTCAGCGATTCTACCTGTTTTTTAATAAATAGCAAGAGCTGTTTTGACAAAATCCTCAAATTCCTTTCCATGAGCAAAATAATGAAAACTCTCTATATCAAGACTCACCTCATAAATAATCTCTGCATCATCACTAAAAACAAAGAAATGTCTTATCGCCCGAACAGCATTCACATTCTCATCCACAAAAACACCGGATTTCCCACTAACCTCATGAAATTGCTTCGTAAAGCCAGTATATTTTTTGGCCAACATATCGCTCAAATCCGCATATCCCATAACATTTTCGGAAGCTTTAACCTCAATCTTATAATTATATCCACCAAGTTCATGCTTAGCCGCCTTATTCTTTTTCAAATCAAAATCATCCCCTTTTGACCATCCCGTAAACAAAACACCTCCATCGTCAGCCAAATACTCCATTTTATATTCAAAAGGCAAAACGACAGTAAATCCATATTTTTCATTCACATACATCGGCTTATCAGTAAAAGAATAAGCCACTTTATCAAGAAATTCCTCACAACCGCTCACATCTTTACCATCATTGTAAATCCAAAAAGCATAATCAAATTTCCTCAAATCCGCAGAATAAGCTATAAGAACATCATTTCGATACAAAGACTCAAAAACACGACCAGCATCAGCTTTTGTCTTCTTTTTATCCGTTTCTTGAATTTGAATAGTCGACTTCCATTTTTTCTCTTCACCAAAAGCAACATGACAATTCTGATATCTCAAGTCACCACGAACGCGAATAAATGAAATCTTGGCATCCGCAGGATATTCAAAATAAAAAGTTTTCTTCAAATCCGAATCTTCAACCTTATAAAATTTCGTATCTTCCCAGTCTGTAAGCAATTTTAAAGCTTTCACCTCTTCCGGATTTTTTGGCAAATTCCCACCGGAAGAACACGCCACGAAAAACAGAAAAAAAATAACCAACCCCATAAGAAATCTCCTTTCAAGATGCATAAAAAGCCAATAAGTGCTATAAATATCCGCGAACGAAAATCTATAAAATTATAAACTACGGCCAAAAACATGCAAGTTTGCGAAATATTTTATTCAATTCAAGGAGAAGGCCAAGAAATAGGTCAACCTGCGATTTTCCTCAGACTACAGGGCTGTAATCTACGCTGTAAATTTTGCGACACAGCATATTCTCAAGAAATAAAAAAAAAATTTGAGATATCTACAGATAAAATTCTGAAAAAAATAAAAAAATTCCCAGCAAAACATATTGTAATTACGGGAGGAGAGCCACTTCTTCAACAAAAAGAACTTATCCCCCTCCTCAAAAACCTAAAAAATTATTTCATAGAAATAGAAACAAATGGGACAATAAAACCTATTATATCTCAGTATGTAAACAAATTTAACTGTTCCCCAAAACTTTCAAATGCAATAAAAAATAATCTCACATACGACAATTTAAAAAGTTTCCCAAAAGAGAAAACAATCTACAAATTCGTCGTAAACACAGAAAAAAACATAAAAGAAATTAAAAAATTCATAAAGACTCACGACCTGCCAAAAAATAAGGTTTTCCTTATGCCTCAGGGCAAAACGACAGAAGAAATCATACAGAGATCAAAATTCTTAATTGAAATATGTAAAAAAGAACTCTTTAGATTTGCACCAAGATTGCATATAATGTTATGGAATAACCAAAAAAAAATATGACAAAATCAGAAGAAAAAAAATCAAACGCCGTTGTTCTCCTCTCCGGAGGCCAAGATTCAACAACATGCCTGGTGTGGGCAAAACAGAATTTCAAAAAAGTCTTCGCCATCACTTTTGATTATGGACAAAGACATAATATAGAGATCAATGCCGCAAAAAAAATCGCAAAACTTCTCAAAGTTCCTTTAAAAATACACAAAATTGATATATTTAAAGGTCTTACGAAAAACTCACTTATAGACAAAAAAATGCCGATCAAAGCAGGGAAAAATGGCACATTACCAACAACTTTCGTAGAAGGAAGAAACTTGATTTTCATTGCGTCCGCAGCGATTTATGCAAAATCTCTCAAAATAAAAAATCTCGTAGCCGGCTTTTGTCAGGCAGATTCCAGCGGATATCCTGATTGTCGTGAAAATTTCGTAAAGGCCGCAGAAAAAGCGATTGAACTTGGAATGGATCATAATTTCAGAATATTCACTCCACTAATGTGGAAAACAAAAGCGGAATCAGTAAATCTTATGAAAGAGATGAGCGGACTAAAATTTTTAGCACACACTCATACATGCTATGAAGGCAAGAAAGTGGCTTGTGGCAAATGTCCTGCATGTGAATTACGCATTAAAGGATTCAAAGAAGCAGAAGAAAAAGATCCAATCAAATACAAGAAATAAATCATGTTTAACGAAAAAAACTCGCAAGAGATAAGAAAAGATATAAAAAAAATAGCCCCACTTTTGACATTCAAGTTTCAAAGACTGGAAAATTCGGAACATTGGGTCACGATAGCAAGCCCGGAATACACATCCATATGCCCTTTTTCAGACTGGCCGGATTTTGGAACAGTTGAAATTTCATACGTTCCCGACAAAGTTTGTTTGGAATTAAAATCTTTCAAAATCTATATAAATGCATTCAGAGACGTAAAAATATTTCACGAAACGGTGACCGAAGTGATTTTAAAAGACTTTTTAGAAGCGGTTAAGCCAAAAAAAGCAAAAATAGTAGTTGACATGAACGTACGCGGTAATGTAAAAACTATCTGTAGGAAATTTTATAAATGCAAACAAAATGACTAATAAGCATGCAAGTAAACAACACTGCCTTGTTGGAAAAACAAGACCAAAAAGCAAACTAAGGAACAGATTAAACAAAGGAAAAGCACGCGTAAGGAGAACAGAACGTATAGCTACAAAAAAAGCGTAAAGTTTATAATTTACGTTTTAAGATTTCAGAAACAAGAAAAGAGGATCCGGTCACAACGACAATGTCCTCTTTTTTCATGCCTTTAATCGCAAAATCAAAAGCAACAAGAGGTTTTTCTTTCACGACATTTTTTACAACAAAACCATCGCTCTTCCCGGTAAAGATTTTATCAAAAATATTTTTCAACATTTCACCCTTTTCTCCCCTCACTTTGTTTGCATTAGTAAAAATCACACGGCGAGCAATCTTGGAAATTTGACTTAGAATAGATAAAATTTCTTTATCTTTCATAACAGAAACAACAAAAATAAAATTCTTATTCAAATATTTTTCTCTCAAATTTTTCACAAGATTTTCAATACTTTTCGAAGTATGAGCAATGTCAAAAATAACATTTTTCCCAGCAATTTTTCTTTCATCAAATCTTCCAATCATTTTAAAATCACAACACACTTTTGAGAACTTTTTCTCATCGACTCTTCCAAGCAAAACTTCCAAAAGCGCATACCCAAGCGCAAAATTAGGATTAATGAATTCCACGAAATCATCAGCAAAAAAAACATTTTTATCTTTTTCAAATTTTTCTTTCAAAAATTTTTCGATATTTTTTTGTTGTCGACCGATAACAAAAGGAATTCCATTTTTCTTTATCCCAAGTTTTTCGCCCAAAATTTTCTTCAATGTTTTTCCCAAAACATCAGTATGTTCTTTTTCCACCAAAGTAAGCCCACAAACTTTTGGCAAAACAATATTTGTCGCATCTAGCCGCCCTCCAAGCCCCACCTCCAAGACAACATATTTACACTTTTTTTCATAAAAATACTTCAAAGCTATGACAAAAAGTTCTTCAAAAAAAGTAAGTCGTCTCGCATTTTTTTCTGTAAAAAATTTATCAGAAAATCTTTCAAATTCTTTTTTAATTCGAGCAAAATCTTGAGTCAGAATATCTTTTCCATTTACCGAAATTCTTTCATTTATTTTCAAAACATGCGGAGACATAAAAAGTCCAACTTTTGAAGAATCAGACAAATAATCCGCAACAATTTTACAAGTGGTCCCCTTCCCTTTTGAGCCTGCCACATGCACGAAATCAAAATTATTATAATCAGGAAAATATGCATACAAAAATCTTTTCAAATTTTCCAAATCGAAATATTTTTCATTATATTCAAAATTCCTGTGCTTCTCATAATCCATATATTCTGGTATATCTATTAGCATAACAAATCCTACACAAAAATGTTCGACAAAAAAAGAAGAATAAAACAAACCCGCAGCTTAAGACCCATATCAGCCCCTCTAAGACCTCCAATCAGGAAATCTTTAAGGAGACCAAACCTTCTTCTCGCAAAAACAAAAAAACTTTTAATAATAGCATTAACATTATTTATAAGTATTTTTGCAATATACGAACTTTTCTTTTCAGGATATTTTTTAATTTCATCTGTAGAAATAACAAATAAAAAAATAGACAACGAAAACCTTACAGAAAACATCAAAAAAACGCTTTCAGAAACCATTGGTAAAAATATAATAATTTTAAATCTACAAGATTTAGAATTAAAAATCGCAAATAAATTTCCGGAAATAAAAGAAATAAATCTTTCAAAAAATTATCCACAAACAGTAGAAATTTCTTTCGCAGAATATCCCCTGACGGCAAACATCTCGATCACGACAGACGCAATCAAAAAAACATACATCGTAAATTCAATCGGATATGCGGTAAAAGAAAACATGCAATTGACAACACTACCATTAATAAAAATGACGGCAGAAGCTCAAATCAACACAGGAACGCCTTTGATAGAAGCCAAAAAACTCGAATACATTCTAGGCACGATAAAATATTATCAAGACAAATTCGGAATGAAAATTCTAGAAACAACTTACAAAAAAAACTCACGCGAAATCCGCATTCTAACTGAAAGAAACTTCGAAATATGGCTCGATATCGAACAACCATTTGAGACACAACTGAAAAAACTAAAGAAATCACTCGTTAAATTGGATATTTACAAAGAATCTCTCTCATATATTGATCTTCGTATTGCGGGAGAAAACGGAGATAAGATAATATACAAACGAAAATAACTTTACCAATACAAATATGCTTTGGGCATTGGCGGGAATACTTATAGGAATAATCGTGGGCCTTAAAACGAGTCTTATAATCCCGATGGGATACATTAAATACACAGCAATAATAATTGTTGGAATTTTAGATTCCCTATTCGGCGCAATCAGAGCAGAAACAACAAAAGAAAATTACAACCCCACAATTTTCCTCACAGGACTTGGATTCAACATTATACTTGGAGTAACAATAACACTCCTCGGAGAGACACTTGGACTCGATTTATACCTTGCCGTAGCAGTTGTATTCACATTTAGAATCTTTTCAAACCTCGCAATAATTCGTCGTTCTTTGCTTCAAAAATTCATAAAGCGAAACAAATAGACAAAGTCGTCAACTCATGCTTAATTGTAAAAACATTGTTTTTTTGATATAATTTAAAACGAACAAAAAATAAAACTTAAAAACAAAAATAAAATGTCCCAAGCTTCCAAACTAGCACTCATAAAAGAAATGATTGATTCTGCCGAATCAAGTTTGCGTTCAGCAAAACAACTTTTAACTGAAATCGTAGGATCAAAGTCGGTCAAATCAACATATTCAAAATTGGCAGAAAACTTGGAAGATCCGGAACAAGAAGGAGATGACAATATAGTAGAGGGAATTTACAACGGACAAGTGATGATAGATAAAAACAAAAAAGAATATCCAATTCCTGCAAACTACGCCAGCAAGTCAAAATTAATTCCAGGAGACGTACTAAAACTCACAATCAAAGCAGACGGATCATTTGTCTATAAACAAATCGGCCCTGCTCCAAGAAAACGCATTATGGGAACACTTACATACGAAGACAGCCAATACAAGGTAATAGCAAGCGGCAAAGCCTACAAGGTACTACTTGCCTCAGTCACCTATTTTAAAGGAGAAATAGGAAACAAAGTGACAATTGTAGTCCCAGAGGCAGAAGATAGCGAATGGGCGGCAATAGAAAATGTCTTACCTCTAGAACCTGAAAAATTAGACATATAATCAAAAAACTATGGCAGATCCAACACCAAACACAAACGAACCAAAAGAAATAAAACTGAACCCGATTCAACCAGCTCCAGCTCCAGCTCCAGCTCCAGCTCCAGCACCAGCACCAGCACCAGCTCCTGCACCTGCACCAGCTCCAGCACCAGCTCCAGCTCCTGCACCTGCACCAGCACCTGCACCTGCACCTGCACCTGCACCAGCACCAGCTCCAGCTCCTGCATTGAATATTCCTGAATCATCCATGATGCCACAATCAACACTAACTCAATCCTCAGAAGCAACTTCAATCATGGACAAAATGATGAAATTCAAAATATACATTATAATTTTTGCATCAATAATCGGCCTTGCGACAGTTGGATATGTCACATATTCATTCTTCTTCAGCGACACATCAGTTAGTACAACTCCGCCACCAACAGTCTCTTCACCATTTGAAAAAAGCACTCCCGCCGCAACAGAAACAACCGAAATCACTTCAGAAAAAACCGAAGACGTCAGTCCTCCATCACTCGGAGGAGAAACAAAATCCTCTTCTTCAAGCCAAAAAACTGAATTCGGCAAAACCGTACAAGACATAAAAGACGCATCGACGGGCACAGACAAAGTCTATGACAACGCAGTATTGGAAGAAACAACAGTCAGCACAGGAGAAGTCACAAAAAAAGTCCCTAGGTAAAAAAGACAGAGATAACAAGAAACCCCACAAGGTAGCGTATCAAATTCGGAGTCTAAAGAGACGTAGTTTTTGTTTTCAACTAGAGCAAAACTGAAAATTATCTAAGATAGAGGGGGTAAATTTAATCATTTTTTTCCGGTCGAGACTATTTGATTCTCTGCCTTATTTCGCAATAAGTTATGTCTGCGTTATGCGCAATTTCGTGATGCTCCTTACATAACGGCGCGAGATATCGCGGATCGTGGCTTTGTAATGCAGAAAATCTTTGTGTGTGATGGATCCGTTCCGAAGGTTTTTGGCAATTTTTCATGGAGCATTTTGTGCCATGTTCTGAGTAGAGAATTCTTTTTACGGATGCCGGTATATGTCTTGTTACAGGCTTCTCTTCCTCTCTTTCTAGAATTTTTTGACTAATTTCTTCTTTTTTCTGCGCGATTTCTTCTTCGCGTTTTTGGAGAAATTCTTTTAGCAGTTCATTTATGTTGATGCCTTTTTTTTGAAGTTCGAGCAGTTTTTCTTGGACTTCCTGTGATAAATTTAATGTGTTTTTACCGCTGTTGCTTTTTGTGATTTTTGTGTCAAAACACATTTGCTCGGGCACAACTTTTGAGTCGAAAAAGCTCTTCTGTAAGCCATCTTGACTCCTAAAATCACAGGGAAAATTATCTCCAAAATTCATAGTCAAAATGCCGGAATTTGCGGAATTTCCATATAAATTTTCGCCGAAATTTTCACTGTTTTCGCCATCACTATTTCTCGCAAAATTCATATTTTTTGTTTCATTTTTGCCATAATTCCCTGTCGCAAATTTCTC
>PFOM01000005.1 GCA_002792535.1 Candidatus Peregrinibacteria bacterium CG_4_10_14_0_2_um_filter_38_24
TGCCGTGGCGAAGCCACAAAATGAATTCCAAATCGCTCAATATCATAAAATGAATTAGACAAAGCGACTAATTCTTGCTCACAGGCGTTATCCGAACCGGCATCAATTTGCCGAATCGCCAAAGATCCACGAAACAATTTTTTTACTTTATTTTCTATTTTTCCCCCAACAGTAACAATGTCTGCTTGATCAAAGTCCTTGTTTTGTGAAGGGATTATATTGCCGGGAGTTTTAAATATTTTTAAATGAAGTTTGAACATAGTTTTATTTCATTAAATCATCAAGCGAAACGCCGAGAGCGTCCGCTATTTTTTTTACTGTATCAATAGTTAGTATATGAAATTTTTATCATTTAGTCAAACGGAGTTAGGGATTTCCTTGCCGTTGCCAGCGCACGGGTGGGTTGGGGCAATGGCAACCTCTCTTTTGGCGGTGTATTTCGCTTTTCCTTTGCGAAATCAAATTGAGGCCAGTCCCACCACCTACCCGAATGCTTGGAGGGCAGAGCACTGCAGAAAAATACTCTTTTCATTAAAAGAAAAAAAATCGGGGGCGCGCAAAATGAAAAGAGCAAAGAGTATTTTTCTGTGGTGTGTCGAGCTTGTCGAGCAGTGGCGGAGAGAGAGGGATTCGAACCCCCGAGGAGCTTGCACCCCTAGCGGTTTTCAAGACCGTCGCCTTCAACCACTCGGCCATCTCTCCGTATTTGTAGGCTCGCGCCGTGCGCTCGCTATTAGTAGGCTTCGCTTCGCTCAGAAGGGGCAAAGCCACATTCTTCGCTAGCTACGCGCTCGCCGGTTATAAGCTTAAGCTCGCGAATTATATTACATCTCTTCTACTACGGCAACCCCAAGTAATGCAAGGCCATTTTGTAAGATCTGGCTCACGGATTGCGTCACTTTTAGCCTGAATAATCTGTCTTTTGGGTCTTTTGCCGTAAGAACCGGAACTGAGTTGTAAAAAGAATTAAATTTCTGTGCCAACTCATATAAATACTGAGACAAGAGATTTGGCTTGTAGTCGCGTGCAGCATGAATTAGCTGTTCTTCGAATTTTGGGATTGCACGCAAAATATGTGATGTTTTTTCTGCGATTTCTGTTTTATTTTCTGTTGTTTTTCCATCTTTTTTAGCTGACTTTGCTTTTCTCAATATGCTACGCGCTCTCGCGTAAGTGTACTGCATATATGGCGCACTGTTGCCCTCCAATGAAAGCATTTTGTTCCAATCAAAAACTATATCCGTCGATCTGTTCTGAGAAAGTATATTGTATTTTACCGCCCCGACTCCCACTATTCCCGCCACCTTATCTTTGTTTTTCAATTTAGGACTTTTTTGTTCGATAATTTTCTTCGCTCTTTTTATGGCTTCCTCAAGCACTTGATCGAGTAATATTATGTTTCCTTTTCTTGTACTCATTTGCATGTCCTCCATTCTCATTCTTCCAAAGCTAACATGAAAACCTTCGTCTTTGTACCAAGGAAATCTTTTTGCCGTCTGAAAAAGTTGTTTGAAATACATATTTTGAGCCATATCCACAACATACAAAATTTTCTCCGGATGCCATCTGCCTATGCGATATTTTAGCGTCGCCATGTCTCTCGTAGAGTATAATGTTGCCCCATCTTTTTTTTGAATAACCATCGGCGACATATTTTCATCGTCAAATTGTGCGATGTACGAGCCCTCATCGCCTTCCACGAATATTTTTTTCTTTTTTCCTTCTTCGAGTAATTCCGACATTTTGTCTTCATAAAAACTCTCTCCCAAAGTGAAATCAAATTTTATGCCGGAAAGTTTTTTGTAGGTTTTATTTATATCTTTCAAACTTTCTTTTACAAACCATTCCCATAACTTTCTATTTTCCTTGTCACCCTCTTCGAAATCTTTGAATTCTTTTCTGCCCAAGTCCTCGAGCGTTGGATCTTTCTCCGCTTCATCGTGAAATTTTACGTAAAGCTTGAGCATTTCTGCTATTGGAGCTTTTTCCAAAACTTCTTTTTTGCCCCATTTTTTATATGCATAAATTAATTTTCCAAACTGTGTTCCCCAGTCCCCGATGTGATTTATTGAAATTGTTTTGTACCCGACGTATCCTAAGATATTGTTTAGTGTCTGCCCGATTATTGTCGACAATAAATGATGAACCCCGAGTGGTTTTGCAATGTTTGGAGAGCTGTATTCGACTATTACAGTTTTCTTTTTTCCTTCGTTGCATTTTCCGTATTTTGCCTTCTCCTTGAGGACTTTTGCCATTTCACTTTTTAGCGTTTTTTCAGAAATAAAGAAGTTTATAAACCCCGGACCAGCTATTTCCACTTTTTCTATTATCGTATTTTTTGGAATATTTTTTACAATTTGTTCAGCTATTTCACGTGGATTTTTTTGCATCGTCTTCCCCAACTTCATCGCTATATTTGAGGCGTAATCTCCATGTAAAATGTCCACCGGATATTGTATGTTTATAGGCTCGCTACATTTAAATATTTTTGATGCGGCTTTCTCAAGAATTGATTTTATTTGATCTTTTATCGTCATGTTTAAATTTTTAAGAAATAGGCTTTTTCCTGAAGCGGGATTTTTGAATCATCCGCTGTTCGCCTACCTTCAACTCCCAAATCGACCGATGGGTTTTCAGGTGTAAGGATATATTCTTCTATTTCTCCACCGATATATTTTACGATATTCATGCCCATTTCCCGTAGTATTTCGCCAAATTTGTCGAGGTGCATATTGCTCAAATCTTCCACCAAA
Source organism: Candidatus Peregrinibacteria bacterium CG_4_10_14_0_2_um_filter_38_24 (assembly GCA_002792535.1). Lineage (GTDB taxonomy): Bacteria > Patescibacteriota > Gracilibacteria > UBA1369 > LOWO2-01-FULL-3 > UM-FILTER-38-24. The sequence continues at coordinate 2,754 of PFOM01000005.1, forward strand.
AACATCGAATTTACTGTACGCATTGTTAATTTGGTTCTTTCGCATTCACGATAATTCCAGTATCTCTGCACTATTCCACCTTTGTCCATATACGAAACTTCGCCTTCACCTGCATTGTAAACCTCTATCGAATTTATCGGACGGAACGGCTCGCCACCTTTGGTGTAAACCAAATTAAGATCTCCGCATAACCAATCCATATCTTTTCCACGAACTGGAAGCAGATATTTTAGATTAAAATATTTACATAAGTCTTCCAGTGCAGTCTTATGAGCAACTTCTTCCCCACCTTTGGCTCTCGAAAGCAGTTTTGCGACTATATGCTGGTGTTTTAAAGGCGAAACCCCAAACATTCCAAAGGCTTCATCCCACGCTTTAATATACGGTTCATCATGGATATCTTTATCTTCAAATTCCTTTTGGCGCTGAGCCCAAATGCCCCGCAGTAGGCTTTGAATGTAGGAAATGCGTCTCGTGTTGTTTACATTTCTTATGAGGATTACTCCTACTTTCAGTCCCGTATATTGCTTAAATATATTTTCGTCTATTGTGAGATTCATAGATTCCGTTTTTACTTCTTAGCTCATTCTAATGAAAAGGGGGTTGATAAATCCAGCGTTTTTTGATATAATTACATGATACAAACAAAAACTAATAGAAACAAAAATGAAAAGAATACTCTCAAAACTATTTGCGTCACTGGCCGTTGTGGTGCTCGCCATGAGCTTTACGGCGTTTGCCGCTGTGGATAAAGACTCACCTAGCGACGTAATCGGTCTTAAAGGTATTGCCCTAAAAGAAGGAGCCAAAATCTCATGGGATAGTGCCACCGACAATCTCAAAGTCGCTGGATATCAGGTACACTATGATGTTAAATCCGTTCAAAATCCAGGTGAAAAATACGCTTTTGTGAAAGACGTTGGGAATGTTCTTACATATAATGTAACTGCTCTTGAGAACGGTAAAAAGTATTATTTTTCGGTAATCGCATACGATGAAGCCGGAAATGAGAGCGCAAACTGGGGAGCTCCGGAAGTATCCTTGACTCCTGCGGCAGATGCGCCTGAAGCAAAAGATGATACTGCTCCTCAAGTTTCCAAGGCTCTAGCCTTGAGTAAGGAGCAAGTAAAAGTGGTTTTCTCTGAAGAAATCATTCTTCCGAAGGTTGATCCTCAGGATGCTTTCCAAATTGAGGATGAAGACACACTTGAACCTTTGGCAATTTTGAAGGCGGAAATGTATAAAGAAGATCTAAGTAAAAAAACTGTTATCCTTTCTACTGCGCCTCAAACAGATAAATCAAAATATAAACTTACCGTTGGAATAGATATTGAAGATACTTTTGGGAATCCTGTTATTAGCGGGACTTCCGACACTGCCGAATTTGATGGTAGTGGTGCGGATAAAGTCGCTGCGGACGCAAAGGGACCGGAAGTAGTTAAAGTTGAACCAATGGATAATACTCATGTAATTGTAACATTCAATGAGACTGTAGTTTTGGGAATTGACCCTTCTCAAAATTTCAATATCGTGGAAGCGGCTGATGCCACTAAACAGCTTCAAATTCTGGGTGTTGAACTTGGAAAGAATAGTGAAAATGTTGTGGATTCTTCGGCTATCGTTACGACTTCTCCTCAAAGTGAAAAGAAATATACTGTTTCCGTTCTTGGACTAAAAGATGAAAGTGGAAATGAAGTTAGTGCCGCAAAAGCTACCGGTGAATTTACTGGCGTTGCTGGCGTGAAAACTCCTGATAATATCGATGATATATTACCTCCGAAAGATATTGCGAAACTTATGGCTGACTATATTTTTTCTGCCGGAAAGTACGTCGTAAATCTTTCATGGGAAAATCCCGTGGAGAATAAAAATGATACAAAAGAACAACTCGTTTATTTGAGCCAAGATCAAGGAACAAGCTACGCGAAGAAAGCGAGCCTTGATGCCGCCACTACAAAATATTCCGTTAATAATCTTACTCCGGGAGAATATTGGTTTAAAATCACTCAAAAGGACACCTCAGGAAATGAAAGTGAAGGTATTGTAAAGAAAGTGACTTTGGCCGAGACTGGACCTGAGCTTCTTGGGCTCGTGGCATTGTCCATGGCGCTTGGAAGATTCGTGACAAAGAAAAAGAAAAAATAATTCTAAACAGGTTACTTCGAAATATTCCTTTGAACTTATGCTTCTTTTTGTTATTCACAATCTTTTTACGAATAGAACACAATGCGTTCAAAGAAATATTTCGAAGTAACATTGTTATTTTAGAATTATTTTATCTTTTTTTAATAAAAATTTAATCTTCCTCTCATATTATGGGGACATGGTTTTTGTAAAAATTTTTAAGTGGCTGAAGAAGTATGCGTTCCAAATTGTTTTTATTGGCGCTATGTCATGCGTTATTTTCGTCTTAGACTTGCCTGACGGCAGATTCCACGCGTATTTCCTTGATGTGGGACAAGGAGACAGTCTGCTCATACAAACGCCTGGAAACAAACATATTTTGATAGATGGCGGGCCAAAAGATTATGTGATGCAAGAGCTCGGAGACAGTATGTTTTTCTTTGACAGGACTATTGATCTGATGGTGCTTACTCATCCTCATTCCGACCATGTTAGCGGGCTCATTAGTGTGCTTAAAGACTATAACGTGAAACGAGTTATGGCGACTTTTGTAATATATAAAAGTGATGGATATGCGAATTTTCTTAAAGCCGTAAAAGAGGAAGGTGCTGAAATTTTTGTCGCCGATAGCAAAACTGATTTTGATTTCGGCGATGTGTTTGTGGATACACTCTATCCGTTTTCAAAAATCAACGGACAGACTTTTAAAGATGCTAATGATTCGTCGATTGCGATGAGAATTATTTATGGAGATAAATCTATTTTTGTCGGTGGAGATATCGGAAAGAGTGTTGAGGAAAAGATTGTCGCGAAGTATAAAGACCTGAAATCTGATGTTTTGAAAGTTTCTCATCATGGCAGTAAAAATTCTTCGAGTGATGTTTTCTTGAAGGCGGTAAGCCCAAAAATTGCCATCATAAGTTGCGGTAAAAATAATTCATATGGTTTCCCGACAGATATTGTTTTAGGTGTACTAAAAAAATATGATGTAAAAATTTACAGAACGGACTTGGACTCAAAAGTAGAAATAGTTTTTTAAATTCTTTCGATTTCTGCACCTAGGCTTCGAAGTTTTTCTTCGATTTTTTCGTAACCTCTATCTATGTAATTTATATTTGAAATTTCCGTTGTGCCTTTTGCTGTCAATGCGGCAATGATCATTGCGGCTCCAGCTCTTATGTCACAGCTTGCAATCGCCATTCCTTTCAGCGGAGTTGGCCCCGAAATCAACACTTGATGAGGATTCAAAAGATTTATTTTTGCACCCATTTTTTCGAGTTCAAAAGTATAGTTTAATCTGCCTTCAAATAGCGTTTCAAAAACTTTGCTCACTCCATGTGCTTGAGTTAGAAGGACGGCAAATGGAGCTTGCAGATCGGTTGGGAAGCTAGGAAAAACGGCTGTCCTAAGCGTTCTTACCGCCTCCAATTTTGTTGCCGGATTTACTTTCACATTGTCTTTTTCTATCGTCAATGGAACTCCGACTTCTTCAAGTTTTTGCCAAAGACTGTCCAAATCATTCGTGTTAAATCCTTTTACGAGAACACTTCCTCCGGTTGCGGCCGCGGCCAATATCATTGTGCCCGCTTCCAAATAGTCGCCTGTGATGCGATACTTTACTTTCTTTAATTTTTTTACACCTTTGATTCTTAAAACATTTGTTCCAATGCCTTTTATCTTCGCTCCTCTTTTATTTAAAAATTCACATAAATCTTGCACGTGCGGTTCACATGCGGCAAGTCTGATTTCCGTTTCCCCCTGCGCTAAGACCGAGGCCATGATTGCGTTTTCCGTTGCCGTGACGCTTAATTCAGGAAGGATTATTTTTTTACCTTTAAGGATTTTGCATTTCATATCTATTCCTTTTTGATCGTCAATAACTTCGCATCCGAGTTCTTTGAAGGCGTGTGTATGCGCATCTACTGATCTTTTTCCAAGGACGCATCCTCCCGGATATTGCATTTTCACTTTTCCTGTTCTCGGCAAAAGTCCACCAAGTATCAAAATCGATGCGCGCATTTTTGTAACCATTTCGTTTGGAATTTCTTTGTCTGAAACTTTTGAAGAATCTATTTCAAGCACATTGTTTTCAAATGATGTTTTTGCGCCGAGGGCTGTTATAATTTTTATCATAGATCTTACGTCTTCAATATCCGGAATATTTTCCAGAATAACTTTTTCATTTGATAAAAGTGACGCACAGATTATTGGAAGGGCCGCGTTTTTTGAACCGCTTACGGTCACTTCACCTTGAAGTTTTTTGCCTCCTTTGACGATAAAATTAGCCATAATGAAGTTATTATACAGATTCCTCGTGAGATTTAAACCTTTTTGGTTGGTTTTGAGTCTGTAAAGCATTGATTTTTCCCCTTATTTCTGCTAGAATTAATAGATTTAATAAAAACAAAAACAAATAAAAAGATGAAGGCCTCCTCAAAAAAGTTAGCTTTTGTGCTTATTGCGATTTCTATCGCAGGAGGAGTTTTTATGAATAAGGCCTTGAATAAGACCAATTATGACATTATCAATACATCTGTTTTGGGGGTTTTGAAGTCAACTTATGAAGACATTGCTCCGTCCGCTGCGGATCTTGCAATCGTGAATGTTGTTTTGAATAAAGAATCTGACCCGACTGAGAATTTCAATTACTACAAGTACAAAGCCAGTATCGTCGTAAAAAATAATGGCGGCAGGCTTATCAATGCACGTCTTCTTTTGCACGGAGACGGGAATCAAAAAAGTGTGGTCGTGAAAAATACAGATTATGGATTTTCTTTGGCGAAAGACGGCACTTATATAATCAAGAATTATGATGTCATTTTTGATGGAAATTATAATGGTGGGGAAATCCCAATTTACGCTGACATAACCGATAAAACCGATACAGATACGACAAATAATGTTTTTGTTTCTAAAGTTTTTGAGGGCCCTGCGAAGATCAAAGATATTTTTATTTCCGATATTTCGCCAGATGGAAAAATAGAACTTAATTTTAATGATAATAAATATTTTGTAAAAAAACATGATTTTGAACTTTTTAGAAAAGATGATGTTTCCTTGAAAACCGGAGAAGGAAAATATTTTGAAAATACAGCTTTTGAAAAACCAATTGGATATCATGTCTATGAAAATTCTTTAAAAAATCTCGAAGCGGACTTTGATAGGACTGAGCGTACTGAGGAAAATTCTCATTATGTAAAATTTTCAGAGCATCCTTATGGCGCGACCAGCAATCATTATGTTTTCGTGAAAGCCACGAATCCAGAGAATGGATATTACGGAGTAAGTGATATAGTAAAACTTGGGCCGCAAACAGATATGAATAGGGCTCAGTTTGTGAAAGCTTTCGTTGATTATTTGAAGATTTCTTTGGTGGAAGAGGACATGCTTTATTACACGGACGTAAGCCCGGATGAGTGGTATGCACCTTATGTCAAAACGGTTTATAATCTTGGACTTTTGAATACTTCTTCTATCACTTTTTCTCCTGAGAAAAAAATCACACGAGGAGATATTTTAAAATTAGTGATGGATTATTTTGAAGCCGATCTTACACAAAACACTGAAAAACATTTCAAAGATGTTGATGAAAACTCGCCTATTTATCCTTATGTACAGAGCTTTTTGGCTGACGGGAAAGCAGGCGGACTAGGTAGCAAATTTGCACCGGATTTACCTGCAACGCAGGATTTTATAAAAAATATAATAGATGAATACAGAGAAAATAATTAAATTTTATTTCCTTTTCGTGATGATTGTTTGTTCAACCGTTGCGGTCGGAGCAGATAGGAATACTCAAACCTTTATGGCGACCGTCTTGGGATATAATCCCGTACAACATTCTGTAGTGGAAATTGATGACAGAAAAATTGATCTTGATATATCAAAAAATAATGATCTTTTGTATGTAGTTCCAGGGACTACAAATGTAAATATTTCTAAAATATCTTTTAAGACTTATGATGATGGACTGACTGTTAATGGTTTGAAGTTTAAAGTTTTTGGAGTGATTGCAGAAAACATCGATAAAGCTGTTTTGAAAGATGGAGAAGATGTTTTGGCTGAGGGAAGAGTAGAAAACGGCTACATCTCTTTTGCAAATGTTGGATATAAACTTGATAAAAATTCTGAGGGATTTGTGACAGTTGAAATTGATGCAGGTAAAAATTTAAGGGCGGGCGAAAGAATAAGGCTCGACATAGAGGATTCAAAAGATGTTTATGTGATGGTCGGTGGTGAAATTTTCGAATTAAAAAACTCTTTTCCTTTGAAAGGAAAACCATTGAGTGTTGTTGCATTGCGCAAATGGGAGCCCGGATACACCATGCCTAAAGGGGCTGTTAAAGTGAAAAAATAGATTTAGATATTTTCCAGATAACATTTTTCGCAGTAGACTATTTCTTTGCGACTAGGTTCGTATGTTGTAGTGATTTCTGTTCCACATTTCATGCAAGTGCGATCGTAAAGTTTTCTTGGATTCATTTTTCCTTTTCTTTCGAAATGCCTACAATCGTGACAGGGGTGAGGCAATGCCAATCCATGTTTTTTATAAAAACTTAATTCTTGTGGAATTATCCTGAAAGGTTTTCCGTCCTTTTCACATTCTATAGTGGTGTTTAAAATATCGTCTTTTACTTCTGAGATATCGTTTGGGAGATCTTTTGCTTTCGTACTTTTTAATTCCGTTTTTGGCTTCCCGTAGGCCTCCCAAAGAAACCCCTGTTTTTCCGCAGAAGTTTCATCTAATGGGAAATAATACTGAGCCATCGAGCTGTTGTATCCGATAAGGCTTATTTTGGGATCAAAAAATTCACCCCATTCCCCTGTCTTTTTCATGTGTTCAATAATCCTTGGCAAAAGTTTTTCATATTCTTCTTTTGTGTATTTTTTGTTTAGAATACAGTATTCGTTGTAATTTAGATTGGTGCATCCGAAGCTATTGCTTAGTTTATAGCAGTAATCACAATAAAAAGTGTCGTTAACCTGCGAGCATTTGTTACAAAATTTTACATTATTCGCTCTATAAACGCCGACTGATTCGTAGATAAAACTTGCATCCAGCCCTGTGTTGAAACAGTCATATCCTGTGTTCATCATTCCATCCCAAACATACTTACAATCTTGTGATTCCATTATGTCAAAACAATCTGTACAATTTTTTGAATTGCTTATGTAGTCGCCCAAATAATTTTCACTGCTATCTATCTCGAGATTTTTATGTGGGACTTTTAGCCTTAGCTCCGCCAATTTCTCCTTTGAGTCTTTTATGTTTGTGTATGTAAATTTGAATTCGTTTATGAAATTTTCATATTGTTCACGACTTAATTGTTTGTTGAATAAACAATATTCTTTGTGATAAAGTCCTCTCGTTTCTAAAGCACATTTTGCGCTGCATCCTGCATGGAGGACAAAGTGTCGGATGAGGAACATTCATTTTTGCGTAAAAATCTTCGTCCTCTTTTTCGATGAAGAATTGTGCATTACATTTTTTACAATTTTTATTTTTTTGCTCCATATGCCTCTAAATAGTCAAACAATTTTTTGTAGGATTCTTCGTGTGGGACAAAAGTTTTGTCGCTGTCTTCGATGTGTTGTTTCAGGTCTTCAACTTTTATATATTTCACTTCTGAAACTTCTTCCGGATCGAGTTTTAGCTCTTTTATTTCGATATCTTTTTTCATGAGATAAACATCTTTGTGTTCGTTGTTCACGAATTTGCCCTTGTTGGTTACGCAAGAATCTTTAACTTTAAAGAGCAATTTTAAGCCTCTCTCTTCAACATCGAGACCCAATTCTTCTTTCAGTTCGCGTATTGCCGAAGTTTTTGAATCCTCTCTTTCCGAGATATGGCCAGAGCAAGACACTTCCCAAAGACCGGGAAATGATTCTTTTTTCTTTGCGCGCTTCTGAAGTAAAAGTTCTCCACGATTATTCAAAATCCAAATATCCACAGCCATATGCCAATCTCCGTCTTTGTGAACTTCTGCTCGAAGTTTTGTTTGATTCAGTTGCTTGCCGTTTTTGTCATAAAGGTCGAAATATTCCATTTGATTGTTTTTTGTAGATGACGTAATTTCAGTTTAGCTCTTTTTGAAGCATTTGTTAACCCTTAAGTGCCTTAGTGTATTATCTTTATATTTTAGAATGCGCTGATAACACCTTGTACACGGGAATTACCGTGGATTTGGAACGCAGAATAAAAGAACATAATACTTCCAAACTTGGCGCAAAATACACTGCTGCACGCAGACCTGTGAGCCTTGTCTATTCAAAAAAGTTTCGAAACAGGTCGACCGCTTCGAAGGCCGAGAGTCAAGTGAAGGGGCTCCACAGAGAAGAAAAGTTAGAGTTAATAAAAAAACCGGTGTATAATTATAGCAATATTTTAACCTCAAAAAATATGGCTAAAGGTAAAGATAGTCGTAAGGAGAAGAAAAAACCAAAAAAAGATAAGAAGAAATAGTTCTCATCGTTTTCAGCTTGTTCTTCTATATTAAAACGCCTCAAGTATATGAGGCGTTTTGGTGTTTGATATACAAATCCAGCTAAATTATTCAACATCAATCTTAAATCCAATCGGATTTTTAGGCTGATCCTCAACAGGATTTATAAGATTTTCAATAGCATTCCATACTTTTTTAAATTCTTGATCTACTTTATTAAACCTCTTTAACATGAAACTGCGGATTTCAGTAAGCTGTTTTTCTACATTTTTTTGAGACGTGAGTACGTGACGAAATCTCACAAAGGCCTTAACGACTTCTATGCTCATTTGAACAGCACGTTTACTTCGAAGTACGCTGGCCAACATAACTGCCCCATGTTCAGTAAAGACAAATGGCATATATCTGCGGCCCCCATAACTTGAGGTCACAAATTGTGACCTCAAGTTTGCAAATTCTTCAATGGTTAATTTAAACATAAAATCTTCAGGGAATCTTCCTTTATTCCTACGGATTGCCTGATTAAGAACTTTAGTTCCAATGCCATAAATTTCCGCTAAATCCTCATCTAACATGACTCTCTGTCCACGAATGATGTAGATGTCATTTTCTATATAAGGAGCCATTACAGGTTTTTTAGATTGTTTTTTTATCATAAAACAATCTATACCAGACAAACATTAAATAATCTTAAAAGTTTTCTAAAATATCCAAATTTTTGCTTAGGCGGGACTGACGTCAGCTTGTTCTTCTATATTAAAACGCCTCAAGTATATGAGGCGTTTTGGTTAGCCGTTTCGACTGCATCACGGCACGAGAATGTGCATTTAGAATTTGATTTTACCTACAAATTCATCTGTAGTGGTAATTGTGTTTGGTTTTGTTGCGTAAAAAACGTCTGTCATTATGCCAGAGTCAGCTGATCTTATAGTGATATTGTATGTGTGAGTGTCAGATTTTAGCCCATTTGGGATATAATATTCTACCCCATCTAGTTTACCTGTAAAATCTGAGAAATAGTGATACTGCACCCTTAGTGCCTTTTTGCCGTCTACTGTTGTTTTTTCCACCTCAATATCTTCTAACCCTAAACCTTTGCTTTTAGAGAATATAAGCTTTAGCTCGTTTTCTGATTTATCGAAATCAAATAAAGACCAGTTTGTTTGAGCAATATCTCCGCCTCCTGTAAGTACAAAATCTGAGCGTTCATACCATATTTCCGGAGTTTCTTTGTTTTGGTTGCCGAATTCATCTTCAAAATTGAAAAAATATAACTGTTCTTTGAAATTGGATTTGTCGTACATTACCGCGTTGCCAAATGTTTTAGGTATGCACATTTGTGTCGGTTCGCTGTCTACCTGGATTATAAAGTATTCATCGTTGTAGCAATCTACCGCTTTGTCTACAAGTTTGTTGTATGTTACGTATTCGGTCG
>PFOM01000039.1 GCA_002792535.1 Candidatus Peregrinibacteria bacterium CG_4_10_14_0_2_um_filter_38_24
AAAGAAAACAAAAAATTTTATTAAATTTCGTTAAATCTTTTTTCCAAAAATTTCCATATTCAATTTTCGCCTTCCCTTTACGAAAAATCGAAAGCCATTTCGCAAACAAAAAAGTCGGAATAGAAAGTTCATATCCAACCGCCGAAGAAACTCCTTTTTCCGCGATCCTTCCGATCAAAACCCCATCTCCACATCCAAGATCTACCACCCTATCCCCTTTCTGAAAATTTCCAAGTTCAAAAATCGCAGAATTTTTTCTTTTCAAACTTCGCACATATGGCGCACCAAAAATCATCGCATACATCCCCGGCAAAACCAAAATCACCCAAACACAAAAAATCAAGACCTTAAGCCAAATATTCAAATCAAAGCTCACAGAAACCGCCAAAATGAGAGTTAACAAAACTTCAAACATAAAAAAAGTATAACACCACTTCCCGAAACAACATATAAAATTAGCAAACATCTAATTCTTCCGTCCCTCCTTCAACTCCCTCAACTTTTTTCGCAACAGCGCTTCGCATAGAAATAATAGCCTCATAAATCTCACGCATATCCATATAAGTACGAACATACTCCCCATAAAAACGAACCCTATCCGCACCACCAATAAAAAAAGAAATAGCTTGTAAAAGCTTAAAAGCGACAATACATTTATTTATCGCAGAAATATATACGGGATTAGGACTAAATCCACGTTCTACATAATGAGAATTCAATTCTTTTCCAGCCACATCATCCATGAAAAGCAAAAACTTAAAAACACTCATCCAGTCTTCTTTTCTTCCTGCCTTTTTTTGCAATCGCCGCTTTCACTGAATTTAATTTGGAAACGATCTCTTTTATTTGGCGTACCTCAGGAATAGCTTCGGGAGCAAGAGCATAGACAATCCACGTCAAAACGGTAAGTAGTCCCTTAACAAATTTTTCATCACCAGCTATATCTTTTTCAATTTGTTTGGACGTGACACTTCCAGGCCTGGAAAGCAAATCAGCCTGCACAAAATAACGAACAGACGGAGCAAATTTTTCTCCAAACATTTTCATTTTCACACTGTCATATTTAAGCCCCGCAAATAAATCAAAAAAAGGCATAGAAATAGGATTTCCAGACTTCAAAGTTTTCGAAAAAGTCATCTTTCCCCCTTTATACAAAGCCTCTTTGTCCTTTTCACTAAGCTTATCCCAAAAACCCTTAACAATTTTTTTATTCCAAAAAGGGCTCTGTTTTATCCTTCCAATGGCACTCGCAAAAAAAGTAGACAATCTTTTTTCGGTCAAAAGAAGCCCTTTCAAGTCAAGACTCTTCACATCAAGATTTTTCATAAACTCAAAATCCTTGAACCCAATTCCTTTTGAAGTCCCATCTTTCCCCTCAACTGAAGAAGTTTCAATTTTTACCATGGGTAAATCATATCATCTTCACCTCCACGAGCACAAGCATCGGAACACAATAAAAGAAAACCTTTTACAAAAGATTTTCTTAGTTGTTCTTTGGTGGAGCTGAAGGGAGTCGAACCCTTTACCTCCTCGGTGCAAACGAGGCGCTCTAGCCAAGTGAGCTACAGCCCCATATATCAAACAACCTGCACTTCTAGTTTTTCGATATCGGACTTTGCGACAAAATCCTTTAACATTCCAAGCGTAGTAGAGAAGCCGGTCAATATGGTTATCACACCATACCGACTCAGCTGTAATAAAACAACTGACACATTCTTCCGATAAATCGATAGAATGTTCGACCTAGAGAGACTAAAAAGTTTCTCATAATGCTCTATAAAAGAGATATTCCATCCGCAGGTTCTCCTACGGATACCTTGTTACGACTTCACTCCAATCAATGGTTTCACCTTAGGACCCCGCTAAAAGCTAAGGGTACTTCGGGTGCTCCCATCTTTCATAGTGTGACGGGCGGTGAGTACAAGACCCAGGAACATATTCACCGCGCCATGGCTGATGCGCGGTTACTAGCGATTCCAACTTCATGAGGGCGAGTTGCAGCCCTCAATTCGAACTAAGATCAGCTTTATAGGATTGGCTCGGCATTACTGCTTTGCTACCTGCTGTACTGACCATTGTAGCATCTGTGCGGCCCTAGGCATAAAGGCCATGCTGATTTGACGTCATCCATACCTTCCTCCGACTTTGAATCGGCAGTCTGCTGTGAAAAATGCAACACAGCACATGGGTTGCGCTCGTTTACGGACTTAACCGAACACCTCAAGGCACGAGCTGACGACAACCATGCAGCACCTGTCTTAGAGTTCCGTGAGGCACTCTCTTGTTTCCAAAAGATTCTCTAGATGTCAAGCCTAGGTAAGGTTCCTCGCTTACTATCGAATTAAGCCAGATGCTCCACCGCTTGTGTGGGTCCCCGTCTATTCCTTTGAGTTTTAATCTTGCGACCGTACTTCCCAGGCGGGATACTTAATGCGTTAGCGTCGGCACAAATCGGGGTCGAGCCCGACTTATACCTAGTATCCATAGTTTACAGCGTGGACTACCAGGGTATCTAATCCTGTTTGATCCCCACGCTTTCGTCCATGAGTGTCAGAAATTTTCCAGTGCGCTGCTTTCGCTTTTGGTGTTCCTCTGTGTATCTACGGATTTTACCCCTACACACAGAATTCCACGCACCTCTAAAATTCTCTAGTTCGCCAGTTTTGAATACGAACTCGGAGTTGAGCTCCGAGATTTAACATTCAACTTAACAAACCACCTGCGGACGCTTTACGCCCAATAATTCCGGGTAACGCTTGCACCCTCCGTATTACCGCGGCTGCTGGCACGGAGTTAGCCGGTGCTTATTCTTGGGGTACCGTCAGAATTCTTCCCCCAAAAAAGAACTTTACGATCTTACGACCTTCATCGTTCACGCGGTATCGCTCCATCAGGCTTGCGCCCATTGTGGAAGATTCTTTACTGCTGCCTCCCGTAGGAGTATGGACCGTGTCTCAGTTCCATTGTGACTGATCATCCTCTCAGATCAGCTACCCGTCATTGCCTTGGTAGGCTTCTACCCCACCAACTAGCTGATAGGCCGCAGGACCCTCTTAAGCCGCAAAAGCTTTACCCTTTCGGGACCATCCGGTATTAACCCGTATTTCTACGGAGTATCCCCGAGCTTAAGGCAGGTTCCAACGTGTTACTCACCCGTTCGCCGCTCCCCCACTCAACCGACAAAACGATGCAGACTGTTAGATACAAGGCGAAAGCAAATTTTCAACCGCAATGTAGCGGAACACTACATGAGGATTAAAAATTTGCTTTCAACACAGTAGATAACAGACTAAAGCATTTTGTAAACTGGGTGGGGGCGCTCGACTTGCATGTATTAGACATACCGCCAGCGTTAACCCTGAGCCAGGATCAAACTCTTCTTTAAAAAAGTGATCCTTTGTTTTTTCTGACCGAAATCAGAAATAAAAATTTTGATTTAAAACTTTTCGGCTTCTCTATTACGCTCAAAATGTTAAAGAACTTCTATTCGCAGGAGGCAGTTTATTCAAATTGCTTACCGAAGTCAACACCATTTTATCAAAAAGAATTAAACAACATGCTTAGGCCTCCGTCAAGAGCATTGGGCTGACTATTAAGCCAATATTTGCTATAATGACAAGAGTAAAAAATATCAAAATAACAAAAAAACATAATGCATTCACAAACAAAAGATATTACAAATTCTATTTTAATCCCTACTGTAATTGAAAAATCACACGCCGGAGAAAGAGCTTATGATATTTATTCCAGACTATTAAAGGACAGAGTTATCTTTCTTGGAACAGCAATCGACAGCAATGTTGCAAATTTAATCATCGCACAATTGCTATTTTTGGAGAATGAAAATCCAAATGATGACATTATAATGTATATAAACAGCCCAGGCGGACACGTCACTGCTGGACTCGCTATATATGACACAATGCAATACATCAAACCTGATGTTTCAGTAGTTTGCGTCGGAATGGCGGCTTCAATGGGCGCAGTTTTACTCGCAGGAGGAGCAAAAGGCAAAAGATTCGCACTTCCAAATTCAGAAGTAATGATTCATCAGCCACTTGGCGGAACAGAAGGACAAGCATCAGACATCAGAATTCACGCAGACCACATAATGAAAACAAAAGATTTGCTAAACAAAATCCTTGCAAAACACACAGGTCAACCTCTAAAAAACATTGAACGCGACACAGACCGCGACAATTTCATGGATGCAGACACAGCAAAAAAATATGGCTTAATCGATGAAATACTTATAAAGAGGAAATAGAGAAAAAGCATTCTCTCAAAAATAGCTAAAGCGAAGCCGAGCATCCTAATGCTCGGCTTTTTTAGAACAAATTGCGTTGAATATGCTAAGAATACAGAAGGAAATAGTTGAAAATATTCATCTGAGCGCATTGCGTTCGCTTTATGAAAAAGATCGTAAATAAAAAAAGAAGCTTAAGCTCAGAGGAATGTTTTCAACTATTTCCTCTTGTTAGCATACTCAACCGCATACGAAACAATTTCTTTCGCAATATCTTTGCCGGTGGCCATTTCCAAAGCTTTGAATCCGGGATTTGAATTTACCTCAAGAACAACGGGAAATCCATTCGCCCTAATTACATCCACACCACCATATTCCAATCCCAACGCCTCGATAGACCTAAGCGCAATATCTTCTTCCTGCTCAGTAGTTTCTACATTCATTCCTTTCCCTCCAAGTTCAATATTTGACCTGAATTCCCCTTTTTTCGCAGACCTCATCATCGATCCGACAACTTTTCCATTAATAACAAAAATCCTAATATCACGCCCTTTCGCATATTTCACAAATTGTTGAAGCAAATACATTGGTTTATCCCAGACCAAAAAAGAATTCAGCGCACGCATACTTTCCACAATCACAACACCATTTCCAAAAGATCCATAAGGCTGTTTAACTATCACAGGAAACCCACCCAAAAGCTTTACCGCGCTTTTCAAATCATCTTGCCTTTGAAGCACCACAGTTTTTGGAATTGAAATATTTTTGCCATCCAAAATCTGCATTGTTTTCACTTTATTTTTTGCGCAAAGAATAGAATTATAATCATTAAAAAGAGGCGTCCCCATCATTTCCATCTGATCAATAATAGAGATATGCAATTCAACATTTTGCAAAACAGAAGGTCTCGTAATCATCACGTCACACTTCTTAAATGGCTTCCCTTCATAGATAAGACATGGTGAAGATTTATCATAAACCATGTGAAAATTCGAAACTCTATAAATTTTAGCAGAATGCCCAAGCAATTTAGCCGCTTTCTTAAGCCCCGTTTCTTCTTCCGAGACTTTACGACTTCTAGGCCGGAATGAAAGAATTCCTATTTTCATTAATTTCTCTTTTTAGGATAACAAATGCACAGGATATACATGTTTTTTACAAAGTCAAGAAGCTGTGCTAACATTCTACAAAATAGATTCATTTACACAAAAATAATGACAAAATTATCAAAAATTATAATAACGAGCCTAGCCATCTTATCTTTAACAGGATGTTCTTTATTTTCGTCAGATAAAACAACTTCAACCACAGGAACAGCCACCTCAACAAATCCAAATAAAGTAACTTATAACGCTTCAAATTTCAGTATAACAGTTCCAAGAGACTGGGAAATCTTGGATGGCACAAAACTCCTTGCCGGAAGCCCTATAAGCGTTGTCGTCGCTTTCAAAAACAACATAAAAAATAAGAAATTCATCGCAAATATGAATGTCTCCGAATACAGCACAAAAGGCCAAAAAACAACACAGGAAGAAATGGTAAAAAGCATGAAAGATAACTTTAAAAACACACTCATAGACTTCATAGATTCCGGAGACACAAAAGTAAACGTAAATGCCGGAGGAACCCCTACCGAAGCGATCCTAACAACTTTTTCCGGAAAATCCGACGCAATAGAAGATTCAAAAAAATTCAAACAATTATATGTAGAAAACAACAACACCGCCTACATCATAACAACTTCATACAGCGCAGACGAAGACCCAGAAGTGGTAGCAAAAATCGAGGAAACAATAAATAGTTTTGAGTTGAAATAGTGGTGCCCGGGGCGGGAATCGAACCCGCACTCCATTGCTGGAACAGGATTTTAAGTCCTGCGCGTCTACCAATTCCGCCACCCGGACATATAAAAATAATAGAATTGGTCTTTTACCATTCTCCTTTTTTTCCGAATAAAATCAACAGATTTTTCTAACTAAAAACAAAAAACGAAGATATCACCAAAACAACAGTCGCAACAATTATTCCTATAATAGTGACCCACGCCACCAAATTACTCCAAAAACCATTAGTATACTCTCCCATTATACTCTTATCATTAATAATCTTCAGCACAAATAGCAAAACAAACGGAAGCAAAATTCCATTAATATCCTGAGACAAAATCATAATATTAACCAAAGAGATTCCAGGGATAAGCACAACTAAACATGGCAAAATTATCGTAATAAGAATAATTGAATAGAAATATTTTCCGCGACTCCAGTCCGTATCAAATCCATCTTCCCATCCAAACGCCTCACATATCGCGTAAGCCGTTGCAGTAGGCAGAATAAACGCTCCAAGCATCGAAGCGACAAACAATCCAAACGCAAACAAAAACTGCGCCAGATGCCCCGCCAAAGGCTCAAGCGCCGCCGCCGCATCTCCAGCATCAGTAATCCTTATTCCATATTTATAAAGAGTTGCCGCCGTACTTATTATTATAAAAAAACTAACTACATTCGTAATAAACGCCCCCGCATAAACCTCCACTTTTTCCGCTTTATAATGCTGAATATCCATTCCCTTATCAACAACATAAGACTGTATAAAAAATTGACCCCAAGGCGTAATAGTCGTACCTATAAGAGCAATAACCATAAGCAAAAACACAGCATTCCACTCAATCGTAGGAGTCACCATATCCTTGAAAGCTTGGCCAAAATCAGGCCCTATAACAAAACCATTTATAATATAAACAATATAAAAAAACGAAAATATTAAAAATATTTTTTGAGTAGTTTTAAACGAACCTTTAAAAAGAATTAAAAAAACAAAAGCCGCCGCAACGGATACCGCAATATATTTTCCGACCCCAATGATTCCAAACGCGGCCGCCACTCCGGCAAACTCTGCAGTAACCGTTCCCATGTTCGCAATCAACATAAGAGACATCACAAGCGCAGTAAGTTTCACTCCAAAAGTTTCACGAATAATGCCACCAAGTCCCTGACGAGTCACAAGCCCAATCCTAACTCCCATCTCCTGAGTCACCGCCAAAGCAAAAGTAAGAAGAAGCAAAATCCACAACATCTTCGTGCCAAAATGCGCACCCACAACAGAATAAGTCGTAATTCCACCGGCATCATTATCCGCATTCGCAGAAATTATCCCCGGTCCAAGAACACCTAAGAAAAAAATCAATTTATACTTAAATTTAAACCACTTATCTTTTATCGCCGCAATCATTTTTTACGCATTAGGGACTAAGTGCCTCATGACATCATCAATCGAAACTATCCCGAGAAGTTTACCATCTTCCCCCAAAACAGCCGCAGTAAAAAGATTATATTTTGTCATCACTTCCATTATTTCATCAATATCATCATTCACTTTCAAAGTAGATCCCTTATGAAAATCTCCCTCATCCGTAAGATCACTGATTTTCTTTGAAGGATTTGAAACAATAAGAGCCCTCAGCGACACAACTCCTTTAAATTTATCTTCCGCATCCATTACATAAACATACAAAACAAATCTAAATTTCGAAGATTGCTTTTTAATCTCAGCAATAACCTCGCCAACAGTCACGTCAGGAGAAACACTCATGAAATCCAAAGTCATAAGTCCACCCGCCGTATCATCAGGATATAGTAAAAGCTTTTCCACATTTTTCATTTTTGCTCCCCTCAAATGAGACAAAAACACCCTCGCATCCTCTCTCGGCAAGCTTTTCATAAGATCAACAACTTCATCAATCGACATCTGAGAAAGAATTTCAGAAGCTTTATCGGGACCAAGATGTTTTACCAAAATTTTCTGCAATTTCGGTTCAACCTCTTCCAAAACTTTCGCCGCATCTTTAACATCAAGCGATTGCACCAAATTACTACTATGCTGAATATTTAAATCCTCAATAATATTGGCAAGATCCGCAGGATGAAGCCGATCAAGCTCATTCGACCCCATACTAAGCTTAAGTTCACCCCTTATCGCATGAGCTTTCGTCCAATCAATAAAATTCACTTTAAACCAACCAAAAACGTCCATCCATTCAAGACCAAGTCTTCGAAGAATTCCTCTTGTACTTATATCAATCCCAAAAACACACATTTTCCCTTTTACTTTTCCCATCCTTAAATCGTTCACTCGAACGACACGAATACCGGAAACATCTACAATTTGCTGGTCAAGGACATCTCTATCCAAAAAAACAGATTTCGGAGAAACAGCTTTCACAAGTTCAATTTTCCTAAACAAAGTATTCAAAGAAACCTCTTCTTTACTAAAATCATCCACGTAATCATAAGGAATAAAAACCTCTTTTTTCTCCTTCACCAAAGTCACCGCCAAAAACTTAACAGGCGCATATTCACCGGATTTTGGAGAAATAACAAGATCATCCAAAACTCCAACAACATTATCCGCACTGTCCAAAATTTTTGAGCCTAAAACATGACTTAAATAAACCATAAGAATGAGATGTTACACATACGCCGTAACGGGACTTCCCCAATTTTCTTAAATCAAGTGTATGTCTTAAGAACAAATTAGTCAAAATTCTATAAGAACAATTACGAATAAATTGTTTGACAAAGAAGCAAAAAACAGAGAAACTACAAAACCAAATAAAAAAAATTAGCATGGAAGCATCAGACACATTTCCGGAGGCGGAAGCATCAAGACAAGCATTCCCCTTAGGATTAAATCTATATGGAACCTCTGCAATCTTGGCAAGATCCGGAATAGAAAACATAGACAAGGGAGGACAAAAATTATTAAGATTAGCCACCAGTGACTCCGAAATAAGAATTCATCCTCAAATAATGAGTGCACGAATAACAGCGGCGGAGCACATGCATATCTCATTCAAACTCTTTAACGCCCTATATGAGCTTGGAGACCTGACAGGAAGCGGAATGCTACCAAAAACAGCTCTGCCAAAACCATTCAATCTTTCAATGACAATCCCAAGATTTTTAGAAGAATACACTCAATCCGTCATCCCTGCCACAGCAGAAAACATAGTAAATACATTTTCGGAATTATTTACGGAAGACGAAGAAACTCAAAGAATAATAAGAGGATTAACATTATCATTTTCTGAAGAGACAAAAACTCCGGGAATAGAATTAGTACTTGAAACTCCGGGGATAAAGCTCTCCGACCATCCAAATATTTCATTAACAGTAAACTCCTTCGGCAAACGATGCAGATACACTTTAGACATGAGAGAATTAGACCTTGCAACAGCCTTACAGATAGCTATTCAAAAATTGGTTTACACCAACGAACCGAGCTCCACAACAATGCTTCTCACAGACAGAACAACAAAAGATGGAAAAAGAATAGCCGTTTCCAGCATCCAAAGCCATAAAATAGTCCTTAGAGAAGTTTCCGATGAAAATCAAGCCGCCGCCGCACTCCACGAAATAACACCAACTCCAATCAAGGCGGTTTCCAGTATGGCAGTTTTTAGAAAACTGGTTTAAATTTTTATTTGGTGGGCCAGCCGGGGCTCGAACCCGGGACCAATTGCTTAAGAGGCAACTGCTCTACCGACTGAGCTACTGACCCACATTATGCGACAAATTCGCACGTGAAAAGTTACCACCTCTTCAATACTTTATCAATAAAAAAAAATCAGCTATACTCACACGCGTGAAAAGAATCTTACTTTACACAGACACACCACTCGCAGGAGGAGCCGAGATCCAGATGTTTTTGCTAGCAAAATTTTTGGACAAAAAAAGGTTTACCCCAATCATCGCACTAAGCAACAACGAACCACTCGATAAACTTGTAGAAAATTTCGACAAAGAAGATATCAAAGTCATCAGAATAAACACAAAAAGCAAACACAATCCCATTCATTACCTTTCATTAAAAAGGATAATCGCTGAAGAAAAAATCGACATACTTCATCTAAATTTATGGAACCCAGCAAGCTGTCGTTATGGATTTTTGGCAGGCAAATCAGCAAAAATTCCGATGATTGTTACCGAACACGATCCATTTAAGCTCACAGGATTCAAAAATGTATTCAAAAAATACGGACTTAAAACCGTTTCAAAAATAGTGACAGTTTCACTCGAAAATCAAAAACTTTTGAAAAAACTTTTCCCTGAACACAAAGAAAAAATTGAAGTAATTCAAAACGGAATCGACATAGATTGGTGGCAATCTCAAGTCTTGCGATTCGCGGAAAAAGACAGATATGAAATAAAAACTGAAATTTTCCGTGCAAACAAAAACACATTAATAATAATTTCCGTCGCAGAACTTCATGAAAGGAAAGGGCTTAAATACTTGATAAAAGCGATCTCAGAAGTAAAAGAAAAATATCCGAATATAAAACTCGTAATCGTAGGCGAAGGCCCTGACAGAAAAAATCTCGAAAACTTGATAAAAAAATTAAAACTCGAAAACAACGTAATACTTCTAGGAAGAAGAAAAGAAATTCCAAAACTTTTGAAAAGTTCAAATATTTTCGTCCTACCATCACGCAGAGAAGCTTTTGGACTCGTAAATCTCGAAGCAATGATTACTCCCCTTCCGGTAATCGCAAGTAAAGTCGGCGGAATTCCTGAAATAATAAAAGATGGAGAAACAGGAATTTTGGTTGAATCTGAAAACGAAAAAGAGCTCGCGCAAGCCTTGGAAAAATTAATTCCAAATTCACCACTCAGAGAAGAAATGGCGAAAAAAGGATTCTTACGCGTAAAAGAAAATTTCTCCGCACAAAAAATGGCAGAAGAACACGAAAAACTCTACATGGAATTATTCTAAGACCTTTTTTCTTTCCCCTCGTCAACACAATCATCCTTGACGGTGAGCATACGCTCACCTATACTGCGGATAGTTTAATACTCAGTCATGAAATTAAAAACTGTCTATATTTGCTCAAATTGTAACCACGAAAGTCAAAGATGGGTTGGAAAATGTCCAAACTGCGAAGCGTGGAATACCTTTATGGAAGACGTAATAAATGTCGGAAAACCTATCAAACAAGGGATTTCCTCGACGCCAAGATCTCTAAAAATATCAGCACTATCCCCTTCTTCACTAAACACAAACAAAACATCCATCTCTAGATTTATCACAGGAATTGAAGAATTTGACCGTGTCATAGGCGGAGGAATTGTTGCAGGAAGTTTGATTTTACTCAGTGGTGAACCAGGAATCGGAAAATCAACTCTCACTCTTCAAATCGCAAACAACATTTCAAAAATCAAAAAAGTTTTACTTGTTTCAGGAGAAGAATCAGTCGATCAAATAGCAGAACGCGCACGAAGACTCGACCTAAATGAAGAAAATCTCACAGCAGTAAATGAATACAACCTCGAAACAACACTAGAGACAATCCGCAAAGAAAAACCGGATTTTGTGATCATAGATTCGATCCAAGTAATCTCCAGCATCGATATTCCGGGATCAGCAGGCTCAATAACTCAAGTCAGATATTGCACAGAACAAATAATGGAAGTCGCCAAGACTTCAGGCATTGCAGTAATGCTAATAGGTCACGTAACAAAAGACGGAAATCTCGCAGGACCAAGAGTTTTAGAACATTTAGTCGACACGGTTATGCAAATTGAAGGAGATAGATTTCAGCAATTCAGGATGCTCCGTGCTTCGAAAAACAGATTTGGTTCATGCAACGAAGTCGGAATTTTTGAAATGACAGAAAAAGGCATGACAGAGGTGAAAAATCCATCAGAACAATTTCTTGAAGGCAGAAAAAAAGACGCAATCGGAAGTGTAATTACAGTCACAATGGAAGGGACAAGACCCTTTTTGGTTGAAGTGCAAGCCCTTGCCTCAACCAGTCCATTCGGATATCCAAAACGCACAGCGAACGGTTTCGACCTAAATCGCCTACAAATCCTCATAGCCGTTTTGGAGAAACATGCAAAAATAAATCTACAAACCCAAGATGTTTTCATAAATATCGTAGGAGGAATTCGCCTAAATGAACCTGCCTCAGATCTTGCCGTCCTTATGGCAATAGTTTCTTCACACACAAAAAAACCAATTTCACCAAGCACAATCATTTATGGAGAAGTTGGACTTTCAGGAGAACTTCGCAAAGTAAGCCACGCAGAAAAACGAGAGAAAGAAGCCGAAAAACTAGGATTCACAAATCAAATAACACCAAACAAATACAAAGAAATTATTCAAGCTATAAAATCCCTACCACTTCACCAACTTCAATAACAGAAGCAACCAAAATTTTACGACCTGATTCGTCCACCCCCTTTATCTCAATTTTCAAAGATGTTCCATCCGGAAACCTATACTCATTATACAATTCATCCTCAGCAACTCCCCTCATAAGAGAAAATCGATCAAGAATTCCCAATCCTTTCCATCCTTGAACCCGACACGCAAGCTCAATCATCCCATCAGATAAAACATCCGTAATAGCAAAAACTTCACAACCATCCAGAGAAACAGAATTTCCAACATCACCACGAGAAAACTCAAATTTTTCTATTTCACCCTCTGCATTATCAATACCCATATAAACGTTTAACAAAGTTAACGGAAGGAAATTATAATACAAAAGAATCAATAGTCAACAAAAACACTACACCCGCACCCTTACACCCCAAAAAACGCTAAAGAATTTTTTACAGAAATTTCAATAACCTCTTCAAGCGAAATATTTTTAAGTTCCGAAATTTTCCGCGCAACCTCAAAAACATAGGCAGGTTCATTCCTATTTCCCCTATAAATTTGTGGCGCAAGATAAGGACAATCCGTCTCAACCATGAAAAGATCCATCGGAGCTTTTTTTGCCACTTCCTGAACATCCTTCGCATTCGGATAAGTCACAATACCGGTAAAAGAAGTCAAAACACCTCTCTTCCATAACTTTTCAGCAAAAGACAAATTTCCACTATAACAATGCAAAACTATTCCGATATTTTTATCATCCCACACAAATTTTTCATCCAAAATTTCTAAACAATCATCATAAGCATCTCTACAATGCACGATCAAAGGCACTCCAGCACTTTCCGCAAGGGCTATTTGAAGCCTAAAAGCAGATTTCTGCACATCCTTTGGGACATCGGCCTTGAAATAGTCTAATCCACATTCCCCGATAGCAACAATTTTTTTATTTTTCAAAATAAGTTTTCTCCATTCATCCATTAACTCCTCATTCGCCAACGCCGCGTCATAAGGATGAAGGCCAAGTGTTGCATACAAATTTTCATATTCATCCGCCATCTTCACCGCGGCCTGCGAAGATTTTACATCACATCCAATATTTATTATTTTTTCGACACCAGCCTCTTTTGCTTTAGACAAGACATCTTCCAAATCATTTTCAAATTCTTTAAACATCAAATGCGCATGTGTATCAATAAGCATAATTACATTTTATTAATAATTTTTTCACTCTCCTTTAACTCTTTCTCAGAAAAATCCCCAAGGAATTTACTCACATCAGAAAATCTTCTTGAAAGACTCTTAATATCATTTTTCAAAATAAGTTTTTCATAAACTTTAGAAGTTTTCCCGAAAAATTTTATCAAATCTTTCGAATAAGGATTATTGGCGACAATAGCGGTACAAAGCCCTGCATCCTGCGCAAAAATTCTTCCAATAAAACTCATTTCTATCTTGTACATCGGAGTTCCAATATCATAAAATTTCTCAGGATTAATCCCTGAAAATTTCAAAAGCTCTCCGGCTAAAAAAATCTTCAAATGAGGAATCACTTGAACAAGAACCATCGCTTTGTCATGTTCTTCCGGAGTCATAACCACAATTTTAAAACCAAGTTTCTCGAAAAGTTTTTTCATTTCCAAAAATACTTTTTTCTCGCATCTGCCTGCGCAAAAAACAACATTCAGATCTTTCTTTTTATTAGTCGTTGGACCAAACAAAGGATGTAATCCTATTACATTTCCTTTAGATTTATTCATAACCTCAACCTGATTTTTCTTTAAAGAACTCAAATCCATAACGATCTGATCTTTCCTTGTACAAGCCGAAATCTCTTTCTTCATTATTTGAACACTTTTCTCAAATGGAACACTAAAAACAACAATGTCAGATTTTTTTATAAGATCTTTATTCGAAAGTTTTGTGCCGATATCAGACACAATAACATCAAAACCCATTTTCTTAAAAAACCCTGCAAATTGGCTTCCAGTCTTACCTTTCCCCCCAACAATACCAACAATTTTCTTCATAAAAATTTGACTTTATCTAAAAGTAAAGTAACATCTAATTTGTATTACTTTACAACTTACGTGCAAGAATCAAAAGTAAAAATAGCAGTTCTCAGAAATCCACTACAATGGATTTCTGATTTGTATGCTTATTTACTTTATATCCTTGGCGTGAGATAAACGTTTGAAGTAAGTCATATTATCTCACTGCTAAGACCGGCAGGAGATTTTTTTATATTCTTATCCCCCCACAAAAATGATTATAGTAATGAAAGCAGGCGCATCGAAACAAAGCGCTGAAAAAATAGTTAAAGAACTAAAAGCAAAAGGACTTCAGCCACTTCTTTCCTTCGGAATCGAACGCACAGTAATCAATGTAATCGGCGAAGAAAGATCATTAAGCCTTGAACACCTAGAAGCTCTTGATGGTGTAGAAAAAGTAATGCGAGTAGTAAGCCCATTCAAACTCGTAAGCAAAGAAGTAAAATCAACTCCAACAGTAATCAAAGTCAATGGAGTAAAAATAGGAGACCCAAAAACATTCGCAGTAATAGCAGGGCCATGCTCTGTAGAATCAGAAGAACAAATGGAAGCAGTCGCAAAACCATTAGCAGGAATGGGAGTACGTCTACTTCGAGGAGGCGCATTTAAGCCAAGAACAGGACCATACGCTTTTCAAGGGCTTGAACTCGAAGGATTAAAAATAATGAAACGTATTGCAGATAAATACAAAATGGGCGTTGTCACAGAAGTTACAGACATAAGATTTTTGGATGAAATTTGTAAATACAGCGACATTGTTCAAGTAGGTGCGCGAAACATGCAAAATTTCCAATTACTAAAAGAACTTGGAAAAATTAAAAAACCTGTGCTCCTAAAGCGTGGACTTTCAGCCACAATCGAAGAATTACTACTTGCCGCTGAATATATTCTTGTATATGGAAATGAAAATGTAATTTTATGCGAAAGAGGAATTCGAACATTTGAGAAAGAAACAAGAAACACTCTCACGCTTGCTACCGTACCGCTTGTAAAAGAGCTTTCTCACCTTCCAATCATTGTCGACCCAAGCCATGGAACAGGAAAAAAATCACTAATAGAACCAATGACAAAAGCATCTATCGCATGTGGTGCAGATGGAGTTATTATTGAGGTACATGCCAATCCAAAAGAAGCATTATCAGACGCACAACAACAATTAACTCCGGAAGAATTCAAAAAATTACTAAAAAATTCAGAACCAATAATAAAAGCCGTAGGCAAAACCATGCAATAGATTAACCTCATTCATATGCCAAAAATCAAAGTAAAAATAGCTCGTCGTCCACGAGATAAATACACGATTTTCATAAAAGAAAATTGCATAGATTATCTTCCTGAGTTTCTAAAAGAAAATAAAATTGGAACAAAATACGCAATACTTACCGACTCAAAAACAAAGAAAATTTACGGAGATTCTTTGTTAAGATTTTTGAAAAAAAACAAAATCAACGCTGAATTAATATCATTCGACCAAGGAGAAAAATCAAAAACATTAGCAACTGTAGAAAAGTTAGCAGAAGAAATGATAACAAAAAATTTCGACAGAGACTCGGCTATTATAGTTTTAGGAGGCGGAGTTGCCGGAGATATTGGTGGATTTTTAGCCTCAATTTTCATGAGAGGAATCCCGCATATCCAAATTCCAACAACACTTCTAGCAATGGTAGATTCTGCAATCGGAGGTAAAACAGGAGTAGATCTTGAAGGAGGAAAAAACTTAATAGGTACTACATCACAACCAAAAGCAATATTTGTGGACATCAATTATTTAAAGACACTTCCACAAAATCAAATAGTTAACGGCCTTTCCGAAATAATAAAATACGGAATAATAAAAGATAAAAAACTTTTTAAATACATAGAAAAGAATCTCGAAAAGATATTAGGCAAAGAAACAGAGGCATTGGAATACATCATTGAAAGATCAATAAAAATTAAAGTAAAAATAATTGAAAGAGATGAAAAAGAATTAACTAATGAAAGAATTTTATTAAATTATGGTCACACTTTTGGGCATGCATTAGAGAAAATGTCAAATTACACCCTCCTCCATGGATTCGCGATAAGCATCGGCATGGTAATAATAAACAAGCTAGCAGTAGAACAAAAAATCATGAAAGAAAAAGAAGCAAAAAGAATAAAAGCATTGTTGAAAAAAGCTGGACTACCGATCACAAGCATGAAAAAACCTGAAACAAAAGATATCTTGAGTGACAAAAAAAGATCCGGAAACTTTATGAATTTTGTCTTCGCAAAAAAAATTGGGAAAGCGATTGTACGCAAAGAAAAAATCACAAAACTGTAAAAATGTCTTCAAAAAAAACTATAAAGATTTTAGTACCAGGCTCAAAAAGCATTGCTGCAAGAGCATTAATCCTTGCGGCACTTCACGACAAAAAGATTAAAATTAAAAATATTCCTACATGCGATGATACAAAATATTTAATCAATGCACTAAAAAAACTTGAGAAAAAATCTTCAACAAAAAATAAAGATATAAAAATTTTCACAGGAAATGCTGGGACAACAACAAGATTTTTAACAGCATTTTGTGCGTTAAAAATTGACCCAAAACAAAAAGAGACAATAATTATATACGGAGATAAAAGGATGAACGAGCGACCGATAAAAGAGCTTACCTCAGCGCTAAACCAACTCGGAGCAAAAATAGAAACAACTGGCGGAAACAAAAAAAATTGTCCTCCAATCAAAATATATCCATCAGAAATTACGGGCGGAAAAGTAAAAATTCGAGGAGATATAAGTAGTCAATATATTTCTGCGTTGATGATGATTTCGAAATTCACGAAGAAAAAAACAACAATAAAAATAGAAAAAAAACTTTGCTCAAAACCATATATAAAAATCACAGAAAAACTTATAAAAGAGTTTGAGAATGAAAATTTAAAAAAATTCACCGTCGAAAGTGATGCCTCCTCGGCATCATACATCGGAGAATACGCCGCAATAAATCCTGACAAAAAAATAATACTCAAAAACCTCACAAAAAACTCGATTCAAGGAGATATAAAATTCTTGGAATATTTATCAAAAATGGGATGCAAAATCACTGAACACAAAAATTACACAGAAATTGAGGGAATGAGCACTATAAAGCCATTAAACAATATCGACATGAACGCAACTCCAGACCTCGTTATGACATTTTCAGTCCTCGCCATGTTCGCAAACGGAACGACAAAAATAACACATATCAGCAATTTACGAATAAAAGAAACAGATCGCCTACAGGCACTCGAAAACGAAATAAAAAAATTCGGAATAAAAGTAAAAACAGGGAAAGATTTCATAAAAATTCATGGAAATCCAAATTTAATTGCAAAAAAATATAAATCCCCTATCTCGATAAACACGTACAACGATCACAGAATTGCCATGGCATTTGGAGTATTAAATAGTAAAATACCAAAGCTAAAAATCGAGAATCCAAAATGCGTTTCAAAAAGTTATCCGACATTTTGGAAAGACTTAATTAAATTACAAAAATGAATAGACCAATAATAATAATTTCAGTTTTCAACGGAATAGTAAGAATGCTAAAAACTTCCCTATTCTTTTTTTGGGGAATTTATTTTGCATCAATAGGGATGTCCGGGCTTGAGATAGGCACATTTTTCTCAGTAAACTCTTTCGCAAGCATACTGACTATATTACCATCAGGACTTTCAAACGACAGATTCAACTCAAAAACTTTAATATCAATTTCACTAGTCCTAGCCGCAGTATTCTATTTCGGGATGGCCTCTACAACATCATTTCCCCTACTCTTAGTTTTATCAGCATTGATAGGAGTAAGCTTGAAAATATATGATTCTTCTTCAGACAGTCTTTTTTACAGAACCGCAGAAGCAGCAAATTTCAACAAACATTTAGGAACATTCCAAAGCTTCAATTATCTAACAATCTCTCTTGGAATAATGCTAACAGGCTACATAATCGGAGCAAACGTAGATTATGAAAATATATTCATCGGGGTAGCTGTGATTTTCTTAATTTTAGCAATTTTAGGATTTTTTATTCTTCCAAAAAATGACACAACAAAATTCGAGATCATACATTACAAAAAAGACATTTTCAAAAAAGACGTACTCGTTTTTCTGCTTGTAATAGGCCTATTCGCAATTCATTTCGGAGTTGAAGGGACATCTTATGGATTATTTTTGAAAGAAACTCTTCACCTCTCATCTCTTCAAACTGGCTTGTACATGGGACTTGCGATCTTACCAATGGCAATAAGCAGTTTAATAATTTCAAAAAAATTAAAGAATTGGAAAGCTAAAAACGTACTACTTTTTGGATTAATTTTAAGTGGATTCGGTCACATTTTGATGACAATAAAAATTGTAGAAATATCATTTTTATTCAGAACTATTCATGAGATAGGAGACTCAGCATTTTTCTTCTTCTTATACTACGGAGTTTCGAAGATATTCAACATGAAAAGAATCGGCGGGAACACCGGAATGATAAATTTTATTTCAGCGATTGGAGGAGCAATTTCTTCAGCATTTTTCGGACCCATTGGAGAAAAGTTTGGATATGATATTCCAATTGCAGTAAGTGGGATCACATCATTATTAGCGGTAATCGTAGTCCTCTCATTCATAAAATATTTCGACCATAAATGATAATAGCTCTAACAGGCCTTCGTGGCAGCGGTAAGACGAAAGTAGGCACAATCCTTGCCGAAAAACTCGGAGTAAAATTTCACGACTTAGATAAAGAAATTGAGAAAAAAATAAAAACGACCATCAAAGATTTTGTTGAAAAAAAAGGATGGAAATCTTTTCGAAAAATCGAAAGTGAAGTTTTAGAAAAATTGATAAAAAAATTAGAAACAAAGAAATCCGCAAAAGAAAAAATAACAATTTTATCTCTCGGCGGTGGAGCGATAATTCAAGAAAAAAACGCGAAATTACTGAAAAAAAACTGCTTCGTAATTTATCTACAAGACACTCCGGAAAACTGCACAAAAAAAATAACAGAATCGAACAAAAAACACGAACGAGACAATCGTCCATCTTTAACAAGCCAAAAAACACTCCTATCAGAAATGAAAGGACTCTACAAAACACGTCACAAAATCTACAAAGAAAATGCAGACATCATCCTGAAAAGATCTGACGACGCAGAAAAAGATGTAAAAAGAATAATTAAAGAATTCCTGAAAAATTATCAGACACAAGGCGGCAGGAAAATCTAAATTCGCAGTGTGCATACTGTACATGAGAATTTAGATTTTCCGACAACGAAGTGTATGACAATTTTTCAGGAATTCTTTAGCATTTCATTCGAAGCATCGCATACATAGGAATAGCTTTTTTATTACCTTTAAATGTAAGAATTCTATTTCCTGCTCCACCGTGGACTTCAGTTAGCGCAATTCCATCTACATCAGAAATCGCAGAAACCTCAACTTCGAAATTTTCATCAGGAGTCATCACTTCCAAAGTTTCTCCAACATTTAGTTTATTTTTGATGTCCACGACGTAATCAGTTTTATTTTTCTCTTCAACAACCATTCCCATAAATTTTTTCTTCTGAAGAGGATTTCCTGCGGCATAATGAATATCCCCTGTCCCCGGAAACCCAAAAAGATATCCAGGAATAAAACCACGATTTGCAGTCGACTCAACCTCCGAAATCAAAGTTTCGTCAAATTTCTTACCAGCCAACATATCATCAATCGCCTTTCTATAAGCCTTTACGACAGTCGCCAAATAATATTCACTTTTATTTCTTCCCTCAATTTTAAAACTACAAATTCCAGAATCATACAAATCCTTTATGTGAGGCAACAAACACATATCCTTTGAATTCATAAAATACGTTCCATGTTCATCTTCATCCACAGGAATCATTTCTCCCGGACGTTTTTCCTCTTCCAAATAAACTTTATATTTCCATCTACAGCTATGCGCACAAATCCCCTGATTACTATCACGACCCGTCATATAATTCGAAAGCAAACATCTTCCACTGTACGCCATACAAATCGCTCCATGTACAAAAAATTCAAGTTCAACATTTGGAACATTTTGATGAATTTCATTTATCTCAGAAAGCATAAGTTCTCTCGGCAAAATAATTCTTTCCGCACCTTGTTTACGCCAAAATTCAACAGCACGATAATTCAAAACATTCGCCTGCACCGACATATGAAGCGTTGCTTCAGGATAATGCTCCTTTATAAGCTCAAAAACGCCCGGATCCGCCACGATAATAGCATCAGGCTTCACTATCTCACGCACAAAGGTCAAATGCTTTTTAAACGCATCAATTTTATTTCCACGAGGATAAATATTCATCGTCATGTACAAAGTCTTATTGTTTTTACGAATAAGATCAACAGCTTCCATCAAAGAATCCTGCGTAAAATTATTTGTACGACTTCTCATGCTAAAACTCGGCATACCCATGTAAAACGCATCAGCGCCATACATAAGCCCAATTTTCACCTTTTCCAAATTTCCTGCTGGCGCAAGAAGTTCCAGTTTCATCATTTTTTCTGTTTTCTTTATCATACAAACACGGATTTTACCCTAAAGTAAGCGATTGTCAAAACCAAATCAACAAAAGTTCATCTACTTTCAAAAACATTAGTGATATACTTTTCGCATGCAAACAAATTTCTTAGTAATCGGCTCGGGGATTTCAGGATTGAATTTTGCCTTACAAGCAGCAAAAAAAGGCAAAGTAACAATAGTCACAAAGAAAAAATTAATCGATTCAAACACAAACTTTGCACAAGGAGGAATCGCCGCAGTCCTAGACCAAACCGACAATTTTGAAAAACACGTCGAAGACACATTGAAGGCTGGAGCATTCCACAACAATAAAAAAGCCGTTGAATTCATGGTGAAAAATTCCGCAGCAGCCATCTACAGACTAATCGATTTAGGAGTTGAATTCCAAAAAGAAAACGGAAAACTTTCTCTCACAAAAGAAGGCGGACATTCACATAGAAGAATCGCGTTTGTGGGAGACTACACAGGAAAAGAGATCGAAAGAATTTTGGTAAAACGCGTAAAAGAACATCCAAATATCACAATTTTGGAAGATGCATTTGCATTAAAATTACTCACACAAAAAAGTTTTTTCGGCGAGCGCACGGCGCGAGCGCGCAACAAGGCGAACAATCTGGCTTTGCCAGTTATGAGCCGAAGCGAGCTTTATAATAAAACATGCATCGGGGCACAAATAATTCGCGGAAATAAAATCGAAAATATTTTAGCAGACCAAACAATTTTATCGACCGGAGGAGTCGGACAATTATTTTTACAAACAACAAATCCGAGCATAGCCACAGGCGACGGAACCGCAATGGCAAGCCAAATTGGATGCAAAATAAAAGACATAGAATTTATACAATTTCATCCAACAGCGTTAAACAAAAACACATTTCCAAAATTTTTGATTTCAGAAACAGTCCGAGGAGAAGGCGCAAAATTAGTAAATGAAAAAGGAGAAAATTTTATGAAAAACACCCATCCACTAAAAGATCTTGCCCCTAGAGATATCGTCGCACGAGAAATTTATCAACAACAAAAAACTGGACAAGTTTTCTTAGATATACGACACAAATCACGAGAATATTTAAAAAAACGCTTTCCACAAATATACGAAAAACTAAAAAAATTAAAAATCGACATGGCGAAAGATTTAATTCCTGTAACTCCTGCGGCACATTATGAATGCGGCGGAATCGAAGTCGATTTAAACGGACAAACAAACGTAAAAAACCTCTTTGCATTTGGCGAAGTGACATGCACAGGAGTCCACGGCGCAAACAGATTAGCCTCAAATTCGCTTTTAGAAGCATTGGTTTTTAGCAATCAGGTAGCCAAAAATCTCACTCCAAACCAAAAGATCAAACAAACAGAATTTGACGCACCAAAAATCCTAAGAAAAAATTCTAAAGAAACCCTTCTCGCAGAAAAACTAAAACAAGAAATCAAAAACATCATGTGGGAATACGCCGGAATAATAAGAAACCTCAAAAGAATCAAAAAAGAAGCAATTCCAAAAATGGAACACATAGCGAAAGAACTCAAAAAAATGAACGGTACAAATCAAGAAATCGCAGAAACCTCAAACATGGCAATCACTTCCATACTCATCTTAAAAGCCGCATACAAAAGAAAGAAATCCATCGGATGCCACTTTGTAGAATAGAATTATTTCTCCCCTACCTTCTCAAGCATTTGCTCCTGATCCGCAGCGTGAAGACTTTCAACGATATCGTCGATTTCTCCCTCCATTATCGCAGGAATATTACTCCAACTTTTGTGAATTCTATGATCCGTGATTCGATCCTGAGGGAAATTATAAGTTCGAATTTTATCACTTCTATCTCCAGTTCCAATCTGACTTACACGGTTATCTCCACGTTCTTTCCTTAGTTTTTCCTCTTCTAGATCATACAATCTCGTCAAAAGAACTTTCATCGCCTTCGCCCTATTTTTAATCTGAGACCTCTCATCCTGACAAGTAACAACAACTCCAGTCGGAATGTGCGTGATACGAACCGCCGATTCAGTTTTGTTTACACTCTGCCCTCCACTTCCACCGGAACGATAAACATCAATCCTCAAATCATTCAAATTTATATTCACATCAACCTCTTCAGCCTCAGGAAGAACCGCAATGCTGGCCACAGACGTATGAATTCGCCCTTGGCTTTCCGTAACAGGCACTCTCTGAACACGATGAACACCACTTTCATATTTCAAAGAGCCATAAGCATTCTCTCCCATCACAGAAAAAACAATTTCCTTTATACACCCGGGATCCCCCTCACTTTTATCCATAATTTCAACCTTAAACCCATGATTTTCAGCAAAACGAAAATACATTCTGGAAAGTTCTCCAGCAAAAATTGCCGCTTCATCTCCACCAGCCCCAGCACGAATCTCAATAATACAATTTCTCGCATCATCAGGATTTTTCGGCAAAATTTCAAGCTTCGCAAGCTCATCAAGCTCAATAATTCTCATATCAGCTTCACTCTTTTGCAACTCCGCCATCTCCCTAATTTCACTATCTTTTTCTTGCGCCAACATTTCCTCCGCATCCGCCTTCGCATTCAAAACTTTTCTATATTCAAAAGTCAAAACATGAGCTTTCTCCAAAATCTTATATTTTCTAGACAAAGCTTTGTACTTTCCCAAGTCAGAAGTAACCAAAGGATCAGACAATTGATTCTGAATATCAAGATATTCCTTATCTATTTTTTCAAGCTTATCAAACAGCATAATGTGGTTTTAATTTTTTTTCTTAACAAAGAATATTCTTTCAATTCCAGCCAAATCCTCTTCAATCCCCCTCTCATCTTGTTCAAAATATTTACTCAGCAACTCCCTCATCTTTTCCCCCTGATCAAAGCCAAATTCTCCAATCATTAGCTTAAACTTCACCTCCTTTTCCCTAATTTGCTGAAACATTTTTTTATACAACTCTAATCCATCATTCCCTCCAAAAAGTGCAAGGTTCGGCTCAAATTCTTCAACATTTTTTTCAACAAATCTATTTTCAACTTCTCCAATATAAGGCAAATTCGCAACAATGATATCACAAACCTCTCCGTCTTCCAAAAATTCAAGTAAATCACTTTGTAATGCCTGAACTTTGTCCTCAAGTCCGTGCTGATCAATATTGATTTTACAAACCTCAAGCGCATCTTCACTTATATCCACCGCAAAAACCTCATCCAAAGGATCATCCAAATATTCCTGAAAATGCTTCGCAATAGAAATAGCAATACACCCACTTCCAGTTCCTACGTCCACAAGTTTCAATTTTTGACTTCCATCTACATATTTCACAACCCCCTCAAGAAATTTAATAACCATTTCAACTATCATTTCAGTTTCCGGCCTCGGCACCAGCACGCGTTTATCTACGAAAAAATCATTGCCATAAAACTCCTTATGACAAGTTATATACGCAACCGGTTCTCCCAAAGCAATTCGATCAGCATAAGAATAAAAAACCAACGCATCCTCACCTGACACCTCTTCATCCCCATGCGCCAAAAGATATTCCTTAGAAACCCCAAGCAAATAAGCTAAAATGACCTCAACATCAAGAAAAGCGGCTTCCTTAACCAAAGAAATTTTGGAGTATCCGCTTTTAAGTAGTTCGCAAATTTGCATCTTAGTAAAACTTGCTCTTCTCTTTTTGAGACCGATAAGATTCACGCATAACCGCAACAATTCTTTTAAGCCTCTTTGTCGGAGCTTTTTTGTTGTATCTCCCCGAACGGACTTTCAAGAGTTTTCGGCTTGATTGAACCTTTTTGTTGAATCTTGTAACAAGTCTTTCGTTAGATTCTTTCTCATTTTTCCAGACTGTAACTCTCATAGATTATGATAATATTAAGCAAAAGAATTATATTCAAGTTTCTCGGAAACGCAAGGGAAGTTTTAGATATCCAAATTCTTCACCTTTTTTGCGTATGCCTGGATAAACTTCTTTCTAGGCAAAACCTCCGCTCCCATGAGTGTATCAAAAACAGCATCAGCTCTCTCAGCATCATCAATAGTGACACGAAGAAGCAATCTCTTTTCAGGATCCATAGTAGTCTCCCAAAGCTGTTCAGGATTCATTTCTCCAAGACCTTTATAACGCTGTATAGAATATTTCGCATCCTTCGAAAGTCCAGCCAAAATATCCTCTTTCTCCTTGTCGTTATAAGCATATTTCAATGATTTCCCAACCGCAACCTTGTAAAGTGGTGACTGCGCAATATAAATATATCCATCTTCAATCAATTTCTTGAAATACCTGTAGAACAAAGTCAAAATAAGAGTTCTAATATGCGCTCCGTCGACATCGGCATCAGTCATAATCACAATCTTATGATAACGAAGTTTTTCGATATCAAAACTTTCTCCAATTCCAACTCCAATCGCAATAATCAAACTTTTCACCTCATTATTTGCAAGAATTTTATCAAGTCGTGATTGTTCAACATTCAAAATCTTACCTTTCAAAGGCAAAATCGCCTGAATATCACGGTTTCTTCCCTGCTTCGCAGAACCTCCAGCAGAATCTCCCTCAACTACGAATAATTCACAATTTGCAGGATCTTTATTCGAACAATCCGCAAGTTTTCCAGGAAGTGTCATTCCTTCAAGAGCACCTTTTCTAATAACAGTATCTCTAGCAGCACGAGCCGCTAAACGAGCTCTAGAAGCCAACAAGCACTTTCCGATAACTCCTCTCGCATCATTAGGATTTTCTTCCAAATATTGATTAAAAGCTTCGTTGAAAACCGCTTCAACAGCCGTTCTCATTTCAGCATTTCCAAGTTTTGCCTTTGTTTGTCCCTCAAATTGAGGATCAGCAAGTTTTACAGAAAGCACAGCCGTTAGCCCTTCACGAACATCATCAGCAAGCAAATTATCATCTTTCTCTTTCAAAACCTCAAACTTTCTCGCATAAGCATTTATTGTTCTCGTAAGGGCCGCCTTGAAACCGGTAAGATGACTTCCTCCATCAACCGTATGAATATTATTCGCAAAAGTATAAATGGTTTCCTGAAAAGTATTGTTGTATTGAAGAGAAATCTCTACAACGCCCTCCGGCATAGTCTTTTCAATATAGAAAATTCCTCCGATATTTTCCTTGCTCTTATTTAAATGCTCAACATAAGACTTGATTCCTCCCTCAAAATAAAAAGAATATTTCTTTCCATCTTCTCTCTCATCCAAAAGTGAAATTTGAACAGCTTTTGTAAGATATGCCTGCTGTCTAAGCCTTGCCAAAATCGTAGTAAAATCAAAAGAGATAGTATCAAAAATACTATCGTCAGGATAAAAATGAATTTTCGTACCATTTTTTTCTGTCTTTCCAATAATCTTTACTTCCGCAACCGCATCTCCTTTCTTATATTCCTGCATGTAAATATTCCCATCTCTGTAAACTTCTGCAATCAACTTTGTAGAAAGCGCATTAACTACAGAAACTCCGACTCCATGAAGTCCTCCTGAAACCTTATATCCACCATTTCCGAATTTTCCTCCGGCATGAAGAATAGTAAGAACCGTTTCAAGCGCACTTTTGCCAGTCTGTTTTTGTTTATCAACCGGAATACCACGACCATCATCCTCTACACTAAGAGATCCATCTTCATAAATAATAATTGAAATATTATTACAAAATCCCGCCATTGATTCATCAATAGCATTATCGACAATTTCCCAAACAAGATGATGAAGACCAGTGATATCAGTTGAACCGATATACATTCCCGGACGTTTTCGGACAGCCGCAAGTCCTTCTAAAACCTGAATTTGATCGGCACCATAATTTCCTGAAGATTTCTTATTTTCTTTTGTATCTGCCATAAAAAATTGAACCTTTAATAAATCTTAAAGCAGAAAGATTCTAGCATGCGAAATTTAGAATGTAAATGCGAGAGTTTTATAAGACAAACTACCTCTCAATCTTGCCCGTAAAATCCTTTTCCGCAATCACAACTTGAGCAAGTTCTTCAAGAGTATATTCACCTTCCATAACAAGAGAATTTTTATTTATAAGAAGATAAACATTTTTAGCTTTTTCTCCATTTGCAACAAAATCAAAAGTCACTTTTACTTCTGCATATCCTTCGAGAATAACATCTGAAACTCTATAAATAGCCGAGACTTCATCCACCATAGAGATATTTTCAAGACCGACCACAAATCCAGCCTTCGCAACCTCCTTGGACACATAAGTTCTGGCAAATCTTTGAGCATAACTTTCCTCTCTTTGTTTATCATTTTTAGGCTCTGCCTCAGGCGTAAAATTCGCAAATTTACTCTTCAAAACAGGAAGTAAATTATCTATTTTCACAGGCTTGTCAGATAATGTCTCTCCATAAGCCACAACATCCTTCAAAATCACTTTTTCCCTGTCATAAGAAGCAGTAAACGCATATCCACCGGCAATACCATCAACAGAGACATATCGCTCTTTAGAATCTTGAATTTTACCTATTTTTAAATCAGAAACATCTTTTACTTCAGCAAAAGCAGCCAAAACTTCACTTTCAACCTCTTCAACAGATTTTGCTTTAACATTTTCACCTCCAAGAACATCCGCCTTAAGACTCATAATATCCCAAATTTTGTTTTTATCTTCTACATAAGCACTATATCTTTCCTTATGCGTAGGCCCATAAGCCGTAGAATTTGAATATTCCGGAGTGTTCAAATATCCCCAGAAATTACCAAGATCTTTTAGCTGAGATTCAAAAACAGCAATCACCGCTACATCACTACTTTCAGCCGGCATAAGCGCATTCACCTGAGAAAAAAGAGAAGAAACAATCTTTTTCGCATCCGCAACGGCAACTTTTCCATCAAAGAAAAATTTCACAAGTCTCTTTAAAAAATCAATTTTATCGCTTATGAGATCTTGTTCGAGTTCAGTCTTAAGCTGACCATCTCCATAAAGAGATAAAAGTTCTTTTTCAAGCACAGATTTAACAGTGAAATATTCATCCTTGTAAAAAACAGGATATTTCATAAAAAGATTATCAAAAAGCTGATTTTGATAAACGACAAAAGGCTGATAAAAATCAAGATTTCCTTTATTCCCAAGCACTTTATCCAATTTATCATAATACGAATCAAAAGCCATTTTTGCATAGACGTCACCCACATTTAACCCTTTATAAACTCCCTTCCACATATCCCCTATCGCCTTATACTGATTCTCACCATTCAAAAATCTCTCATCCAAAAGAGCTTTATAAATACCATATTGCTTGTCATCAAGAGTAAAAACACGAGTTTTTCGAAAGAATTCAGCCACAATTTTTGAAAAAATCGGAGAAGAAATCACATCAGGAGACAAAGTTTTTAGATACAAATCAAATGCATCCAAAGAGCTTTTTGCCTTTTCTACATCATTCTCAGAAGAATAATAAAGAGCATCACTCAAACGAGTAGAAAATTTATTAAAGATAAGATCCTTCTTTTTGGCAGGAATAAGCGTGAGATTCTCTGTAACCCAAGAAATAAACCCAGAATCCGAAACAGCTATAGAGCTTCCAGCCTTTCTGATCTCCGAAATCACTTCTTGCTTACTCTTCTCAATAAATTTTTTATCCTTATTCAAATTGCCAAAAATCCACGGATCTTCTTTTTCAACTTGAGGAATTATGGAATATTTAAACTCCTTGATTAGCTTTGAATAAAGCAATTTTGCAGTTCTGTCGTCAATTTTGTCGACAGAAACACTTATCTTGGAATCTCTTGGAACAAGCAACCTATTAACAAAAATAGGACTATACCAATCTACATAATTTTTAAATTCAAAATCCTTCGGCAAAATACCCACATATGTATCCCCATCATAATTTGCAATATCAAGCTTTTTACCATCAAAAGAAACATCAATCGCACTAGCATCAGGCATAATAACAATCCTATCAATTATAAAATTCACCTTCGCATCACTCAAAGCAAAATTACCCCAAAATCTTCCAGAATCGACCTTAAATAAATATGGATCTTTTCCTATATTCTCCTCTATCAAACTTAAGTTATTTTTAATACCACTATCTTCCTCTTTCGCAAAACGCAACAAACCACCATCCGAAAAAACGACACCATCCTCATAATTTACAAATAAAATTTCATTTTCCGCTTCCAATTTTTTAGAATCAAAAGAAGCCTCGACAAAATAATTTCCTACAACCAAAGATAAAGATACTGCCGCCAAAATAATCACCTTCGCGACTTTTCCAAATTTACTTTTAAATTTGAACTCAACTCCGCTTAAAATTTCCTGATTTTGCTTCTCATTCAATTCTTCCATTTGGGACTCTACTTTTATTTGTTTTTATATCTAGGAATTATACCACAAATAAGCACAAAAAACAATTGGACATACCAAAAGCGCTGTTCTATCATAGGACAGCATTTTTTGAATTTACCTCATTAACAAAAAACCATGCAAAAAAGTATACTAAAAAAGATTATCGCAATAATTATTGCCTCATCTATTTTTTCGCTAAACACATTCACTACCGCATTCGCATTTTATTCCGACGTTCCGGAAACAAACACCTATTACAAAGAGATTCAAGAATTATACGATGCGAACAAACTTCCCAAATACACCGAGAACAAATTAAACCCAAATGAAAGGTTGAAAACCTTGGATTTCTACGAAATACTTTTTACTTACGCAAAAGCACCCTTATCGACAACAATAAAATTACCATTTACAAATACGGACGACTCGGCTTCCTACGCAAAATATCTTCAGACAGCCCTTGATTTTGGGCTTATAAAAGCTGATTCAACGACATTCGACCTAAAACAATCAATCACTAAATATCAAGCATTATCTGTAATGTTTAAAACTCTCGACATCGGCGTGAACTATTTTTTTGATCAATCGAAATTCATATTCACAGACATAAGTAATACTTCAGACGCCGCGGCAGTGGCAATGAAAGCTTTGGAACTTGGAATACAGGAAAAAAAGACACCCGAAAATTTCAAAAAATCACGCAGAATCACAAAAGGCGAAGCAATCGATTATCTTTACAAAATATATAAATATTCTCCTACTGCAGCATTTACAATCAAAATAACTCCTTCAAAAGCACAGCCAATCCAATCAAAATACACATTAACTCAAAAAGAGCTCATAAATAGCGATAATTTTTCAAAATTACTTGAGATCTGGGACGACCTGAA
Source organism: Candidatus Peregrinibacteria bacterium CG_4_10_14_0_2_um_filter_38_24 (assembly GCA_002792535.1). Lineage (GTDB taxonomy): Bacteria > Patescibacteriota > Gracilibacteria > UBA1369 > LOWO2-01-FULL-3 > UM-FILTER-38-24. Next base: position 30,180 of record PFOM01000039.1, read on the forward strand.
AAACAACTACTACTATAAAGACAAAATCGACAACACCGAGTTAATCAATGGCGCAATAAAAGGAATGGTAGAAAAAGCCGACGACATTTATACGGTTTACCAAGAGCCTACAGATGCCGAAAAACTCCTTGGCAGTCTTTCGACACAGGAATATGAAGGAGTCGGAATGACACTCGAATTAATAGACGGAAACGCAACGGTGATATCTCCATTCAACGACTCCCCTGCCGACAAAGCCGGCATAAAAGCAAATGACATTATAATAGAAGTAGACGGAACAAATATCGTAGGAAAAACTCTTGAAGAAGTAACCACAAAAATTAAAGGAAAATCCGGAACCGTAGTGAAAATTAAGATCCTTCGCAATAAAAAAGAACAAACATTCAAAGTAACAAGAGAAAAAATTAACTACAAAAGTGTATCTTCAAAAACATTAACAAAAGACAAAAAAACTATCGGATATATCCAAATAAACATATTTGGAGCGGAAACTTATGGTGATTTCGTGGCTCAAGCAAACGAACTTATCAAACAAAAAGTATCCGGATTTATAATTGATTTAAGAAATAATCCAGGAGGATATATGGACACGGCAATTCAACTCGTCAGCTTATTCACAAAAGAAAAAAAGACCGCAGTGGAATTAAAATTCAGCGACGGAAGCATAGACAAATATCAAACAGACGGAAATGGCCTTCTTGCGGGATACAAAACAATCATACTTATAAATAACGGCTCTGCCTCCGCATCCGAGATCCTAGCCGGAGCACTAAAAGACCACAATCTCGCAAAACTTGTCGGAGATAAATCATTTGGAAAAGGTGTAGTTCAACAATTAAACACATATAAAGATGGATCTCTTTTCAAATATACCATTTCGCAGTGGCTCACCCCAAAAGGAACAAGTATAAACAAAATGGGAATTGCTCCGGACATCTCAGTAACAGATCCAACAAAACAACTAGACAAAGCCCTAGAGCAATTTTGAAACAAGTGAAAAAGGAGCAGTAGTACAAATTGAAAAATAGCTAAAGCGCCATAAGCGCATCACTCGGGCTAACATGTACGCCCTTCGCGAAGACGAGCATCATGATGCTCGTCTTTTTTAGCAATATTTTTAAATTTGTACTACTGCTCATCCTTCTGCTTCAAAAGCTCCTCAGGATTTGTAGTCACAATCTTATTCTCAATAAAAGATGCAATAATTTGTATCGCAACATGCTTGAGCCCTGCAAAGAAAAGTCCTTGCCCAACTCCACTATTTAGAAGGACATATTTTTCCCCCTCAGTAAGATTAAATAATGTTCCAAGCATTTCTATCGCAGACGGTGATTGCTTCAATAAAAGCTGAATAGATGAATTTGTAATAATAGGTTTCCCGTAAGCACTCTTCAAGAAATCCTCAACGTCCTGCGTAATAGTAGTAACTCCAAGATAATATTTTCTAGCACGCTTCACGAGTCCTGCCAAAAATTTCGCGCTATCTTCATGTTGCATCATCGTCCATGCCTCATCAATAACAAGAACTCTCTTTTTCAACTTAATTCTGATTCTATTCCAAATGTAATTCAGGATAATATACATCGCAATAGGACGTAAAGCATCTTCAAGATCACGAATACAAAAGACCATCATTCCGGTCGAAAGATCCAAGTTTGTAGGTTTATTGAAAATTCCGGAATAAGAACCGGTCGTATATTTAGAAAGTCTTTGAACAAGCGATTCCGCTCCCTTCATAGAGCCAAGAACTTTGTACAAATCCTCCATCGTAGGAGGTTCGTAAGCCGAAGGATCAGTAAGTTCCATCGTAATTCCTTTGAGCGCATAAACATCAATCAAAGCCTTATCCAAAATAGATTCTTCTTCAGGATTAACTCCTCCAAGCATAAGCTTAAGAAGTCCGTGAAGAGTAATAACATTTGATCTAAGCAAATCACCGGGAGCGCTATCCTCTCCTTCAAAAGGCTTAGGCAAATCAAAAGGATTAATTCTACGATCACTATTCAAACTAAGTCTCAAATAAGTTCCTCCAACCGTATTTGCAAGCGCCTCATACTCATTTTCCGGATCAATTACAATTATATCTGTACCCATCATCATCAAACGAAGCATTTCAAGCTTAACAGCGTAAGATTTTCCGGCACCGGATTTCGCAAACACAACACTATTCGCATTTTCAAGAGCAAAACGATCAAAAATAATCAAACTATCATTATGCCTGTTTAATCCATACAAAATTCCTTTATCCGAAGTCAAATCGGAAGAAGAAAACGGAAATGTCGTAGAAAGCGGACTCGTATTCATATTACGAATCACATAAAGTTCATCTAAACACATCGGCAAACAAGCATTTAATCCATGCTCAGCCTGAAGTTGCGTTCTCTTTGTCATCACCAAACGACCGGCAAGCAAAGTCTCAAGCTGTTTCGAAACCTTTTCAAGCTTCTTTTCGTCCTCCGCATAAATAGTAAAATAAAGCGCAAATTGGAAAAATTTCTCCTGTCCTCTCTGAATTTCCGTACGCAATTGTTCCGCATCTTCAAGCGCAGTTTCCAGCGCAGGGTCACGCACAATCCCCTTCTCCTGCAATATCTGAATACTTGAGTGCATCTGTGCCACTTTTTTCCTCAAAGTTTTCATAATTTCCTCTGAAGAAATAGGATAAATGAATTGAGAAATATCCATCGTTACATCAAAATTCACTACCGGCGAAAGCCAGTTTGCATACAAATATCGAGGATACGCATAAACATAAAAGGATTTTGTATAAAGACCATCCAAACATAAAGAATCATATTTTATCTCCATCGCAGACGGAGAGATAAGATCTTTTATCGCAGAAAGTCCTTGCTGATAAATTTTTTCAGCTTCAATGTATTTTTGCCTTTCTTCATTGGACATCTTCGCCTTCGCGGCATCAAGTTCACCAGCCTTCGCCACTACATCCTGCCTATTGGCATCATTTGAAACAAATAAAGATTTTAAATTGTCAAAAACAGATTTCTTTTTTGCAGGATCTACACTTGGAACAACAGGCTGAACTTGAGCCTCAGCCAAAACATCTTGAGAAACTTTTTTCCCGGTTTTTGGATCATATCCAGCCTGTTGAAGCTTTGGTGTCGCTTCAAAATCAGCCTTTTGCACAACTTCAAGAGAAGGCGTTACTTCTATCATAGAATCAGGATTTTCACCAAGTTCCGTAGCAGTAACTCTCTCCGCCTTTATCTCTACCTTCGCATCTCCATAGCTAATTTTAGCTCCACTAGACGCCTGAGAGGCATCCTTAAGCCACTCCGGAGTTTCAAGATTTTGCCCTTGAACCTCAGAGAAAACATTTTTATTTTCAACAGCTTCAGCTTTATCATCTGTAATTACAGCGGCAGTTGTACTTTTAGGGTCCATTTATTTTTTGTTTTTACTATTTCGAAATATTCATATCATTTTAGCAAAAATTAAGCCCTTTTACAAGGGATAAAAGTATGCTACGATGTGGCGGCAAAAAAATTTAAATCTAAATACCAATGAATCCGAGAAAGAAAAACGATCAAACCAACAACGAAAACGAAGAGAATAAAGACAAAAAGAAGAGAAAAACAAAGATCGAAGAGGAAGGAAAAGACGAACAAGAAGAGATGGAACTCGAAGAAAACAACGAAGAAAGTGGATCAAGCGAATACACAAAAGAGGTGGAAATCGAGCAAAAACTCTTCCCGGCAGGAAAAGTAAATCCAGCAAACATCTCCGAAGAAATGGAAACTTCTTACTTGGAATACGCGATGAGCGTTATCGTTTCACGTGCGCTTCCAGATGTAAGAGACGGACTTAAGCCTGTACATAGACGTATTTTGTTCGCCATGAATGAAATCGGGCTAAAATCTTCAGGCGGATTCAGGAAATCAGCCGCGGTTGTGGGAGAAGTGTTGGCAAAATATCATCCACATGGAGACAGTGCCGTTTACGATTCCATGGTCAGAATGGCCCAAGATTTCGCGATGAGGTACACACTCGTAAGAGGACAAGGAAACTTTGGTTCAATCGATGGAGATTCCGCTGCCGCAATGAGGTACACGGAAGCAAAATTAGAGAAAATCACAGACGAAATGCTTCAAGACATCGACAAAGAAACAGTTTCATTTAGAGATAATTACGACGGACGACATCAAGAACCTACAGTCCTTCCTGCAAAACTACCACAATTGCTTTTAAATGGTTCTACAGGGATCGCGGTAGGAATGGCAACATCTATCCCCCCACACAATCTAGGCGAGCTCGTAGACGCCTTAATGCACCTTTCAACCAATCCGGAATGTACAATCGAAGATTTGATGCAATTCATAAAAGGACCTGATTTCCCAACTGGAGGCATTATTTACAGCATTGAAGACATAAAAAGAGCATACATGACTGGTCGCGGAGGAATGGTGGTAAGAGCAAAAACAGACATCGTCGAGAAAAAAGGAGGAAAATACGCGATTATCGTCACTGAAATTCCTTACCAAGTAAACAAATCAAACTTGGTCAGCAAAATGGCAGAATTGGTAAGAGACAAAAAAATCTTAGGAATTTCTGACATTAGAGATGAATCAAACAAAGATGGAATTCGTGTAATTATAGAGCTCAAAAAAGATTCTTTCCCAAGAAAAATTCTAAACCAATTATTCAAATACACGCAACTTCAATCATCATTCAACATGAATATGATTGCGCTTGTCGATGAGATTCAGCCGCATCTTCTAGATCTGAAACAAGTTCTTGAGTATTTCATTGCTCACAGAAAGATCATGATCACGAAAAGAACAGAATATGATCTTAAAATTGCAAAAGCTCGTGCGCATATTTTAGAAGGATTGAAAATTGCACTCGACAATATCGATGCAGTAATTCAAACAATCAGAAAATCTCCTACAAAAGAAGAAGCACACGTAGCATTGATTAAGAAATTCGAACTTTCAGACGAACAATCAAAGGCCATTTTGGAAATGAGACTTCAAACCTTAGCAGGTCTTGAAAGGCAAAAAATCGAAGATGAATTAGCTGAAAAAATGGCTTTAATTACAAAACTTGAAGGAATTCTTGCAGACGTGAAGAAAATCCTAAAAATAATGCAAAACGAACTCGCGGAAGTAAAAGAAAAATACTCCGACAAAAGAAGAACCGAAGTTGTTCCTCACGCAGTAGACAGCATTTCGAAAAAAGACACAATTCCAAACGAAGAAATGATCGTCATGCTAAGCCGTGAAAATTATATTAAGAGAATGCCTCCAAGCTCCTTCAGAACACAAAATCGCGGAGGAAAAGGAATCATCGGCGGAACAACAAAAGATGAAGATGAAATAAGAGTAATTGTATATGGAACAAACCACGAAGAACTCCTATATTTCACAAACCGTGGACGCGTTTTCAGACTTCCGGTTTACGAACTTCCAATCGGCTCAAGAACATCAAAAGGCCAAGCAATCGTAAATCTTCTTCAATTACAAGAAAACGAATACGTCACTGCAATTCTAAATAGTGGAGAAAAACTAACAGAAGAATTTTTACTTATTGCAACAAGAAACGGAACAGTAAAAAAGACACCTGTCGGAGACTTCACCAACGTCAGAAAAAGCGGACTGATAGCCATAAAACTAAGAGATAAAGACTCTCTTGAGTGGGTAAAAGAAACGTCAAAAGGAGACGAAATAATCATCGTTACAAAAAATGGAAAATCAATAAGATTCCACGAAGACGATGCCCGCCCAATGGGAAGAGCTTCTATTGGAGTAAGAGGAATAAAAATCAAAACAGACGATGAAGTAGTAGAAATGAATGTAATAAAAGACAAAGAAAATTCCAAACTTCTAGTTGTAATGGAAAACGGACTCGGAAAAATGACATCAGTCAAAGATTACAGAACTCAAACACGTGGAGGAACAGGAGTCAAAACGGCCAATATCACACCAAAAACAGGAAAAGTAATAGGAGCAAAAATTCTTGATAAAGACATAGACGCAGATTTGATAATCGCCTCAAAAATTGGCCAAATCATAAGATTAAATGTAAAAGATATTCCTTCTCAAGGAAGGGCGACACAAGGAGTTTACCTGATGAGAATGCATACAAACGATCAAGTCGCATCAATCTCATTAATAGAAAACATCATCCCTGCAAAAGAAGGAAAAGAAGAAGAACAAGCGGAGAAACAAACCAAAATTGCAGTAGAGGAAGAAAAATAACCTAATTCTACACAAAGAAAATGCAAAGATTTAATTGTCACAGATTAATTACGCAAACTTTTGTAGTCGCAACTTTGCTACTTACATTTCCACTAACGGCTTTTGCCGCATATACTGGAGATATTTCAATAAATTCAAAAGACATAAGATTTTCTTCCAACTCATTTATGGAAGGAAAAACCATAAGAATATACGCAACAGTAACAAATCAAAGCAATCTAGACCTCTTGGGCGTAGTGCGATTTTATGCAAACGGAAACCAAATTGGAGGAGACCAAGCCATCTCAATTTTTAAACACAAAACAGATGATGTATTCATGGATTGGACCGCTTTAAATTATGGCTCTGTAAAAATAGCGGTAAAAATCTTCCCGTGGGAACCGGAAATAGACAACCCAAGCAATAACTGGATCGTTGATTATGTAGACGTAACTCAAGATTCAGATCACGACGGAATTCCAAATTCCGAAGATCCGGACATGGACGGCGACGGGGTTATAAACGAAAACGACGCTTTCCCCCTCGATCCAAAAGAACAATATGATACAGACGGCGATGGGAAAGGAGACAATTTTGACACAGATGATGACAATGACGGCGTTCCCGACGATTTAGACGGCATGCCACTTGATCCAAACGAAACCCTCGATACAGACAAAGACGGAATCGGAAATAATGCAGACACAGACGACGATGGAGACAAATTATCTGACGCAGAAGAATTAAAAACAGGAACAGATCCTATGAATCCTGACACAGACGGAGACGGAATGAACGACAAAACAGACGCTTTCCCCCTCGACCCGAAAGAACAACTCGACACAGATAACGATGAAATTGGAAACAATACCGACCCAAATGACGATAATGACTCATTCCCTGACGTCTCAGACCCATTCCCATTAAATAATGCCCCTGTTCCAGACGTCACAAACAACAACCCAACAGTTAACCTCAGCGATAAAATCACACTAGATGCATCCCCTTCCTACGATAAAGACGGAGATATCACCTCTTATCTGTGGGAAATTATAGAAACTCCAAATACAGCACTAGACCAATCAAATCCAACCGCAAAAGAAGGAAAATCCGTCACATACACCTTCAATAAAACAGGAAAATACAAAGTAAAACTAAGTGTAAAAGACAATTCAGGCGAATTTTCAACCAAAGAATTCTCTGTAAATATAATGAACATTACCGCATACAAACAGATTGCTCTCACAATTCTTTCAATTTTACTTGCAATGGTAATTATTTTAAAGTATATTACCGGCACAAAAAATCAAAAAAATCATAATTCTTGAAACTAAGCATATGAAAGCTGACATACACCCACAATACAAACAAGTAACGTTTAAATGCGCTTGCGGAGCCGAATATATCGCAGGCTCAACAATGGAAAAAGACGAGTTCCACACTGAAATCTGCTCAAGCTGTCATCCATTCTACACAGGTAAACAAAAACTTATAGATACTTCAGGACGTGTTGATAAATTCGTTGCAAAGATGAAAAAAGCTCAAGAAACCGCCGCAAAGAAAGTAAAAAAAATAGCTAAAGGAGAAGAAGAAGAAATCGCGGAAGCAACAGCAGAAGAAGGTTCAGTAGACTAAACCTTAAACAAACTTGAACAAAAATCTTATTCATTCCGAAGGAGATACATACGGAAAGGTCTTTATTGTAACAATATGGGGAACTTCGCACGGCCCAGAAATGGGAGTGAGTATTGAAGGATGCCCAAAAGGCCTAAAACTAAGCCAAAAAGACATCCAAAAAGAAGTAGATCGCAGAAAACCAAAAGATCCTAGGATCTCGACAACAAGAGCCGAAAAAGACGAAGTTTTCATAAAATCCGGCATAAAAAATAACAAAACAAACGGAAACCCGATAACTTTGACCGTAAAAAACGAAAATACTAGACCTCAAGACTATAAAAACATATTAAATGCCTTCCGCCCGGGACACGCAGATATCGCATATTTCATAAAATACGGAGATTTAAAAGAAACAGGTGGAGGAAGATCATCCGGCCGAGAAACCGTTTCAAGGGTAATGGCAGGCGCAATTGCAAAAAAAATCCTAAAAGAAAACAATAAAACTGAAATTTTCGGACACGTAATCCAAATCGGAAATGTAAAAACCAAAGATTTCGACAAAAACTTCATCGAAAAAAATCCTCTCCAAACAGCCGACAAATCAGCATTTCCAAAAATGATAAAATTAGTCGAAACTACACGAAAAAATGGAGACAGCATCGGCGCAATCATCGAAATTATTATAAAAAATCCACCGAAAGGACTTGGTGAACCGGTTTTCGACAAACTCGACGCAGAGCTTGCCAAAGCCCTAATGTCAATCGGCGCAGTAAAAGGAATCGAATTTGGCTCAGGATTTAACTCCGCAAAATTAAAAGGAAGCCAAAACAATGACCAAATGGAAACAAAAAACGGAAAAATCAATTTTCTTTCAAATAATGCAGGGGGAATATTAGGCGGAATTTCCACAGGCGAAAACATAATAATAAGACTTGCAATCAAACCAGTGCCCTCAATCGCAAAACTTCAAAAAACAGTCACAAAAGACCTCAAAACCACACAAATCTCCGTTCTCGGTCGGCACGATTGCTGCCTCGCTCCACGCATAATTCCTGTAGCCGAAGCTATGTGTGCAATCGTACTTACAGATATGTTGCTAAGACAACAATAATCATTACAGGAGCAAAAGGATAGAAACACCTTTTTGAGCTTAAGCTTCTTTTTACCGTTATCCATCTTCTTTTCTGAAAAACGCAATGCGCTCGCAAAGGTATTTCTATCCTTTTGCTCCAATCAAGGTTTACTGTCTCAGAAAATTTGTGATTTTTAACTTTTCGAAAATAAATTTCATCAAAAATTTGAGTTGAGAAATAAAGTATGTATTCCATTTCTTTCTCCAGATCTTGACGGTTTGTAATTTTGCCAGATTTATGGTAAAATATCTGGATCAAAAAATAAAAACAAAAATGAAAAACAAAATTCTTGCCATATTGGCAGTAGGACTGATGAGTACTTTATTTTATTTCCAAACAAACCTTTCGCAAACCCTAAAAACACAGGTTTTGATAGAAATAAACGAGAAAGAAAATCCTCGTTCCGAAATACTTCAGAACTACAATTACAAAATAATTTCACAAGATAAAAGCACTGTAGAATTGGACGCGAATGAAGAAAAAAATCTCACGATAATTATTCAAAACACAGGAAAAACTTCATGGGATCTTTCAGGAAATTCTAAAAATCCTATTTTTCTAAAATCAATTTTTCCGAATGAAACAAATAGCAACATTTATGATCAACAAGCCGAAAACTGGCAATCCCCTGTTCTCTATAAAATATCAGACACGGACAAAAAAGAAGAAATCAAAACAAATGAAACAATAACTTTTGAACTAAAAATTAAAGCTCCAAAAAATGCAGGAGCATACAAAGAAAAATTTGGACTACTAATTGAAAACAAAAAATTACTAAGGAACAAAACTTTAGATTTTGACATCCTCGTTGAAGGAGATTATGCGGATTCATATTCTTATGAATATACAAATCCAGAGATGAAAGATAATTATCTCCCAAACAAAGAAAAACCACTAGAAATAAAACTAAAAAACACAGGAAAAACTCCATGGTATAAATCTGGAAATCACAAAACATATTTAGAAGAAAATGGCACAAAAACAGAAACAGAACTCTCCGAATATCAAATAAACCCGGGAGAAGAAGGCACATTTTTAGTAAAATTAATAACTCCGTCCAACCTAGGATCATACGAGAAACAATTCATTTTCAAAATAAAAGATTTAATAGCATTCGACTCATCTCCGATAAATTTCGCGATGAATATCACAAACAAAAAAGTCGCACTAACCTTCGATGACGGCTACGGCGAAATCGATCCATTCATAGATGCACTCGATAAATACAATGTTAAAGCCACATTTTTCATGCTAGGAGTAGTCGCACAACATCAACCGGAACAAATGAGACGAATCATTTCAAGCGGCAACACTTTGGCAAACCACAGCTACAACCACCCTGATTTTCGCACACTTTCTCGTGAAGAAATAATATGGCAAGTCGAAGAAACAAGAAAAATCATGAAAACAATCACAGGATTGGATGTTCTCCCATATTTCAGATATCCGTACGGCGCACATAGCCAATTCTCAGACAGCATAATCGAAGGAAATGGCTGGAAATGGATTCATTGGACACAAGGGACCGGAGACTATCAACATCACGAAGATAGCGCAACGGGCCGCCACCAAACCTATTTTTATTCAACTCTAAACCCACCGGACACTTCAATCGTCCTTATGCACATCATAAGCAAATCAACGCTTGGAACACTTCCAGACGTCATAAAATGGTACAGGGATAATAACTATGCATTTATTACTGTTGATGAATTATAAGATAAATGTTATAATGTAATACTGATTAAATAAAATATTATGTCAGATCACGGACACGCAGAAGCACATCCAGAACCAGCACATCCAGAACCAGCTCACACAGAAGCACATGCTCCTGCGGCAGGAAATGCAGAAAATCAGCTTCAATCAATACGCGATTCAATCGACGCAAAAAAAGCTGAAATAGAAAGGAAAATCAATGCCGCCGCAGGAAAAGTACAAGGATTTTTAAGATTCGGAATGCCGGGAACACCAACAAAGCATAATATATTAATCGAACCGGTTTACGCGGCAGGAGATGTCTTAGGAACAGCAGGAAGAAGAGTATGGGAAGTGGCAGATACGACAGGCGCAATGATCCGCGCAACATTAAAAATGGCTACAGATCCACTTCTTCATCCACTAAATACGCTCAAACATCCAATAAAATACGCGGCAAATTTTGGAAGAATTTTTACAACTTCTATCGAAAATTACGCAAACATTCTTAATGCAATTCCAAGAAGCCTTCAGGAAGTATACGAACGTGGAACCGCTCGCCCGTCAGAAAGACTTTTGGGAAGGATTCCGCTAATAGGAAGTAGCATAACAAAACTCACAAACGGTCTTGGATGGGTCATCAAAAAACCTCGCGAACTCACAGAATGGCTTACAAAACCTGTCTACGGAGCAGACGAATGGATGAAAGGACAACAAGGCTAGTTTTAATTAAGACAACAAAACATTAAACTTCCATCCGCAACATGGTAGAATACATCCATGTTCGATTTCAGAATCACACACAATCAGAAAAATAAAAAATACCGCACAGGGATTTTTTCAACTCCACACGGAAAAATTGAAACTCCTGTCTTCATGCCTGTCGGGACAAAAGCAAGCGTAAAGACACTTTCTCCAGATGATCTAAACGAAATCGACGCAGAAATAATTCTTTCAAACACATATCATTTATTTTTAAGACCTGGTGAATCCGTCGTTAAAAAAATGGGAGGACTTCACAAATGGATGAACTTCAACAAACCAATCCTCACAGACTCAGGCGGATTTCAGATCTTTTCCCTTGCCGAAGAAAAAAGTTTCACAAAAAACAAAGACTTCAAAACTCAAGTAAAAATCACAGAAGAAGGCGTAAAATTCAAATCATTTATAGACGGTCAAACACATTTTTTGACTCCGGAAAAAGTAATACAAATAGAACATGACCTTGGTGCAGACATAATCATGGCTTTCGATGAATGCGCATCAGCACAAAAAACAAAAAAATATTATGAAGAATCAATGTTACGAACTCACAGATGGCTTGAAAGATGTACAAAAGAACACGAAAAACTCTCAAAGAAAAAATCAAAGAAATCACTACCACAAGCCTTATTCGGAATCGTCCAAGGAGGACTTTTTAAAGATTTACGAATAAAATCCGCAAAATTTATAAACGCACAAAACCTTCCAGGAAACGCAATCGGAGGCCTTTCCGTAGGAGAAAGTAGAGAAAAAATGCACGAAATGATAGAGACTGTAATCCCCTATCTCGACGACAATAAGCCGCGATATTTGATGGGAGTCGGAACCCCCGAAGACCTATTTGAATGCGTAGAAAGAGGCATCGATATGTTTGACTGCGTACATCCCACACGAATGGCGAGACATGGCTCATTCTGGAACTTAAACGGTCGCCACAGCATCAAAAAAAGTGAATACAAATTAGACAAAACCACTCTACAAAAAAGTTGCAAATGCTACACATGCAAAAACTTTTCAAGAAGCTACTTACGACATTTAATTTTTGAAAATGAAATTCTTGGGCTCCGACTAATGACTATTCACAACTTACACTTCCTGCTAGAATTGATGCGCGAAATAAGAGATTCAATCAAAAAAAACAAATTTGAAAGCTTCAAAAAAACATTTATGAACAAATTTGAACATATTGAAAAAATAGTAGAAGAAAAATACAAACAAAAAGATCGCAAGAAAAAGCCAAAAATGAAAGTTTCAGGAAAAAGCGTTTTCACTCTTCAAAGACTCATAGCTCGACCAATTAAATTCAAGAAAAAATGATCGCATATCTCAAAGGAAAAATCATAAAGAAAAATTCAAAAGGAATAATAATCGACACAGGAAATGTCGGATATTTTGTAAGCATCTCTCGAAATCTTTTAGCTGACATACGAGAAAAAATGGAAACAGAAATCTTCGTTTATACCAACGTAAAAGAAGACGCAATTGATCTCTACGGATTCAAAACCGAAGAAGAATTAGACTTTTTCACACAACTAATAAGCGTTAGTGGAATAGGCCCAAGAACTGCAGTTGAAGCCTTAAACATCCAAATAGATAAACTAAAATCAGCGATATTAAACGAAGACTCTGCATTCATCACAAAAATTCCCGGCATCGGAGGCAAAACAGCAAAACGCCTTATCCTAGAGCTAAAAGACAAAGTCGAAATTTCAGATATTGCAAATCTTTCACGACCTCATGGAAAAATAGAAGTAAACAAAGAAGTCATCGACGCCCTCGCAAAACTCGGATATCAAAAATCAGAAATCCTAGACGCATTAAAAGATCTTCCAAAAGAAATTTCCCTACCTGAAGAGATAATAAAATACTTTTTGAAACACGCATAAAAAATGCAAAAAACTTTGCCGGACTCATTCATCGTTACCGATAAATCAAACATAAAATATCTTTCAAACTTCACGGGATCACACGGAATTTTATTTGTCACAAGCCAAAAAACACATCTCTTCACAGATTTTAGATATATTGAACGTGCAAAAAAAACCATCAAAAAAAATATCCAAGTCCTCGAATTAAACAAAGAAAATTGGCAAGAAATTTTAAAAAAAGAAAACACAAAAATTCTAGGAATCGAAGAAGATAATTTAACAATTTCAAGATTCAAAAAAATCAAAAAACTTTGCAAAATTAAAAACCTAAAAATAAAATTTCAGAACATTTCAGGAGTAATAGAATCAAGACGCGAAATAAAATCTCCACAAGAAATAAAACTCATCACGAAAAGCCAAAAAATAAACGAAAAAACATTCCTCATGATCAAGAAATTTATACAAGACTGCGTCTCTACACAAAGCGCAAAATCCCCTCTTCCAACAGAGATAGAAATAGCATGGAAAATTCGCGAACTCGGCTACCAATTTGGCGCAGAAGAAGTATCTTTTGACCCAATAGTTGCCTTCGGAAAACATACCGCAATCCCCCACCATAGCCCAGACAAAACACGACTAAAAAAAGGTGACATCGTAATGGTAGACATGGGAATGAAATACAAAGGATTTTGCTCCGACATGACCCGCATGATATTCACCGCAACTCCAACAAAATTCCAAAAAGAAATTTACGAACTAGTCCTGAAAGCCCAAGAAAACGGAATCAATAAAATCGCTTCAGGAATAACCGGAAAAAAAGCAGATGCCCTTTCGCGAGATATGATCGTAAAAAAAGGTTACGGCGAAAATTACGGCCACTCAGGCGGCCACGGAATCGGCTTGGACATCCACGAACAACCATCTCTCGCAGAAAAATACACTGAGAAATTAAAAGAAAATTCAATCATCACTGTCGAACCTGGAATTTATCTAACTGGAAAATTCGGCATCCGCATCGAAGACATAATCTTAGTCAAAAAAGACAAATCAATAAATCTCACAAAAATAAGCAAAAAACTCTAGTCCTCAAAAACACATTCAATCGAACCACCACCACACTTTCTCGCCAAATTAGTGGCCTTATCAAGCTCTTCTTCTGTCAAAACAACAAAATCCCCCTCTTCAGAATCACACAAAATCCCCCTCTTCAGAATCACTCACATCAGGATTACCCATAAAATTAAATATCAATAGATCAAGACGGAATTATAGAACCCAACAGGAAGCTTGTCAAGCTGTTGCTTTTTCAGCCAATCTAATATAAAATCGACAAGTTAAAATTTTTGCGTATATGTGCGGAATATTTGCCTATTTTGGAGAAAAAACACATTCCCCAAAGCTAGTAATTGAGGGATTGAAAAAACTTGAGTATCGTGGCTACGACTCATGGGGAATTGCATACAAAAAAGACGGGGATATCTCAATTCACAAAGAAGTCGGCAAAATCGGAGACGTACACGATATTGCAGAACTTAAAGATGAATCCACAATCGCAATAGGCCATTCTCGCTGGGCAACACACGGCGGAGTAACACAAAAAAACGCGCATCCACATTTTTCAGAAAACAAAGAAATAGTTCTAGTTCACAATGGAATTTTGGAAAATTATCTGGAGATTAAAAAAAATCTTGAGAAAAAAGGACACACATTCCGTTCACAAACAGACACAGAAGTCATAGCACATTTGATCGAAGATCACGCACGAACACATTCGTTTTTTGACAGCGTAAAAATGGCGATGGCAGAGATGGAAGGCAGGTATGCAATCGTTGTAATGAAAAAAGACGAAGACACCTTAATCGCAGCCAGACGCGGATCCCCTCTCATTCTCGGAGTCGGAAAAAAACACGGAGAATATTTCGTCGCATCAGATATCCCTGCATTTTTAAAATATACAAACAAAGTTATTTATTTGGATGACAATCAGATTTGTACACTAAAAAACAAATCAGCGCATTTTTATGACACTATCAAAAACACAGATATTCAAAAAAGAATAATTGAAATCGACTGGGACGTAGAAAGCGCAGAGAAAGGAGAATTCCCGCACTTCATGATCAAAGAAATAACAGAACAAAAAGACACATTAACGCGTGCAATAAACCAAGATCCGGAAACAATAAAACAAGTAGCAAAAAAAATAGAATCAGCAGAAAGCGTATTTTTAGTCGGATGCGGAACAGCAGGAAAAGCCTGTATGGTAGGCCAATATCTATTTTCAAAAATATCAAACAAACAAGTCTCTTTCTCCTTCGGATCAGAATTTGAAAACCACAAAAATTTCATAAATAAAAAGAGCTTAATCATCGCAGTTTCCCAATCCGGAGAAACCGCTGACACGCTTGAAGCAATGGAAATCGCAAAAACAAACGGGGCAAAAATTGTTTCAATTGTAAATGTAGAAAATTCAAGCATGGCAAGAATGTCAGATTTTGTAATTCCAGTAAAAGCCGGACCGGAAAAAGCCGTCGCGTCGACAAAAGCGACAACATCTCAAATTGCCATCCTTATGCTACTTGCCTACGCTTGCGATGGAGAAATTAATATAGGAAAACAACTACTTGTAAACGCAGCCAGCCAAATAAACGACATGTTAAATCCAAGGTACGAAGAACATATTTCAAAAATTGCAGAAAAGATAAAACACGTAGAATCAATGTATATAATCGGTCGCGGAGAAAATTATCCAATAGCACTTGAATCAGCGATAAAACTACAAGAAGTCTCATACATCCACGCAGAAGGATTCGCAGGAGGCGAACTAAAACACGGACCACTAGCATTAATATCAAAAGACACCCCGGTAATCGCACTCGTCGCAAACGATGAACAAAAGAAAAATATCATTTCAAACGCAATCGAAGTAAAGGCCCGCGGAGGCTTCATAATCGGCGTTTCACCTGAAAACCAAGAAGTTTTCGACTATTGGATTCGCGTTCCAGACGTCGGAGAAGCATCCCCTATCGTAAATATAATTCCCGTACAACTTTTGGCCTACAAACTTGCAGTTTTAAAACACGTAGATCCCGACAAACCAAGAAACCTCGCAAAAAGCGTAACAGTAAAATAAAAACTCAGTCCAATTTTTACAAAACTCTTGATGTATAAAAGCGAAACTCCCGCAGAAAAAGCCGGAATTTACAATCAAAAAGCCAAGGAATCACAAGTAAAACTGGAACAATTAATAGAAAATAAAATGCTCCAATAGAGGAAAATAAGAGTACAAGTCTATTTGAAATAGCATACGCAGAAGAATTAGCAACGGAAGAATTGGCGACAGAGGAAAACCCAAGTGAAATAGAATTAATGATTCTGGGAATCCAAACCTATACAGAACTTACAGTTGAAGCGGCCTCAGAAGAAACAGATCCAGAAATTGCGACAGAATTACTCACAGACATCCAAGTCACACAAGCTGACACAACAGAACTCTTAGAAACAACCGTCGATGATTTTATATTCGACGGATCGCAAAAAATCGATTTAAAAAAATTCAAAGATCCGACAATTAAAGCAGAGAGAAAATTACAAAGAAAAACCGAACAACTCAAAAAATTAGCAGAAAAATTAGCAGGATCAAACATTCCAAAAGAAGAAGCAGGTAAAATTATTGAAAAACACAAAGAGCATTTGGAGAATTTAGCCACAAACGCGGAAGCCATAAAGGCAGACTCACAATTGCTTAAAACGGCGGTAGAATCAAGAGACAAAGAAGCAGTAAAAGCTGGCTGTCCAAGACGCCAAAGATCAAATGGAAACACACGTCGAAAAAAGAATCGACAAAAACCAAGAAATGAAAGAACAGAAGAAGGAAGAAAAGAAGAACAACCAACCCGCGAATCCAAGCCCAAATAAATGCCCAAAACAATAAAACAATTAAAAGAGCCCTAAATTAGGGCTCTTTTTTAGTCTTTTCTATTTCAATCCACACACGATTTTTGATATAATTTTTACGAATAAATTTCCCTCATTTTTTATGTTCCAAAAAAATACAAAAGTAGTTTGCACCCTCGGTCCATCAAGCGACAGCATAAACGAATTATTGGCTTTAATAAAGGCCGGAATGAATATCGCAAGACTAAATTTTTCACATGGGACACACGAGCACCATCTGAAATTAATTAAAAACATTCATAAAGCTGAAAGTCTTATGAAAACCAGAATTGGAATTCTTCAAGACCTCCAAGGCCCAAAAATCAGAATTGGAGAAATGCCACCAGAGGGCATCCAGATAAAAAAAGATGAGGTTTTCACAATCACAATAAAAGAAATCACAGGAGAAAAAACAAAACACAAAACAATAATTCCCGTCACCTACAAAAACGTTTGTCGCGACGTAAAAAAAGGCGCAACAGTTTTAATCAACGACGGATTACTTGAATCAGTAGTCATAAATAAGAAAAAAGACGAACTCATCTTGAAGGCAAAAACATCAGGCATAATCAAACACGGAAACGGAATAAATTTCCCAAATTCAACAATCTCCGCAAAAACAATTACAGAAAAAGACCTAAAAGACCTTGAATTTGGACTAAATAACGACGTAGATTTTATCGCACTTTCATTCGTAAAATCAAAAAAAGATATCGAAGACTTACGAGCGCTAATTCAAAAAAAAGGCAAAAACACGCCAATCATAGCCAAAATCGAAAGACATGAAGCAGTCTCACATTTGAAAGAAATTATAAAAGCAACAGACGGAGTGATGGTCGCACGCGGAGATTTGGGCACAGATATCCCGCCGGAACACATTCCATTAGTTCAAAAAAGAATAATTCATTTAGCGAACAAACACGGAAAACCTGTAATTACGGCAACGCAAGTCCTTCAATCTATGGTAAAAAATCCAATTCCGACAAGAGCCGAGATTTCAGACGCGGCAAACGCCGTCTTTGATCACACAGACGCAATTATGCTTTCAAATGAAACTGCAGTTGGCAAATATCCGGCGCGAGCCGCTTTGGTGCTAACAAAAGTCGCACACTCTGTAGAACAAGAAATGGAAAAACACAAAGAACTCAAAGAGTATAATTTTTCAAGCAAACAAAAAACAAGATCCTCACTTATAGCCTGTGAAAATGCATGCGATCTTACCGTCAGAGCAAAAGCCGCCGCGATAATAACATACACAGACGACGGATTCACTCCGAAACAAATCGCAAAATACCGCATATCCACGCCAATAATCACTTTTACCTCATCTGAAAAAACAGCACGAGAACTCACATTAGTCTGGGGAATAAACAAAGTTTTCGTTAAAAAATTCCCTCTAGACGCGAATAAAAAACTACAAAATATCGTAAATTTCATTGCACGAGAACACTTAGTAAAAAAAGGCCAAAAAATAGTGATTATCTGTAACGCAAGTAGCACAAGCACAATATCAACATACAAATTATGAGGATAATGGGAATAGATCCAGGCACCGCCACAACCGGATTCAGCATCATAGATTCAATAAAAGGAAAAATAAGTTTACTCGATTATGGCTGCATAAGAACACATTCTTCACTTCCTCAATGCGAAAGATTAAAACAAATTTCCGAAGACCTAACCGTGTTAATAGAAAAATGGGAACCATCCATGGCATCAGTTGAAAAACTTTTCTTTCAAAAAAATATAAAAACAGCAATGACAGTTGCAGAAGCTCGCGGAATAATTTTAGGAAAATTAGCGGAAACAAATATAGAAATCGGTGAATACACACCTCTCGAAATAAAATCAGCAATTTGCGGATACGGGAAAGCAGACAAAAAAATGGTGCAACAAATGATAAAAGCAATATTGGGATTACAAAGAATCCCCAAACCAGATGACGCCGCCGACGCAATAGCAGCAGCGATTTGCATGGCCAACAGCCATAATTTAAAACAACGCATACAAAAATAAATTAATGAACAAATTCTTAGCGACACTTTGGGTCATAATAATCGCAGGATCAATAGTGATCAGCGTAGGCTTGTTTAAGCCAAAAAACGCCGTAGACGTCATAACCACAACGACAGAAAATTCCACAGAAAAATCTCCACAAACAACACCTCCAAATCAATCCACACCACAAGACGTTAACGAAAATTCACCGACTTCATTAACAAAACTTGGAGACAAATATTTAGCAGAACATAAGCCAAAGGAAGCACAGGAAGCATATCAGAAAGCCGAAAAACTCGACCCATCTTCAACAAAAATAAAACTAAAAATTGCCCAAAGTTATCTTGACCAAAGAAACATCAACGCTGCAAAAGAAATCATTAAACAATTAAACAAAGAAGATCCTGAAGTTAAATATTACACAGGAATCATCCTTTCCCTTTTTAAAGACAACGAAGGCGCAAAAAAAATCTTCACAGAAATCTCCAAAACCAAAAATGATCCAAACAAAGAAAACGCTCAAAAATTCATAAACGCCTTCACTCAATTTTCGTATTACAAAGAAGGAGAACAAATATTTCTAGAAACTTTACTCGCGAAAGCAATGACAGAAGCAAAACAATTCGAACCAGCAATTCCACTCCTCTACGACGTAATTAACCAAAAAAACGATTACAAAGACGCATGGATCGTCCTTGGATACGCCTACCTAAATACTGCAAAATATCAAGACTCGGTCGACGCGCTCATACAAGCCCTAAAACTCGACAACGAAAAACCGGAAACATTGTTTTTCCTAGGACTTTCTTACTCATTCATAAATGACGCAAACAAAGCAATCTTCTACCTCGAAAAAGCGAAATCATATGGATTCGCCCCAAAAGAAGAAATAGAAATCAGACTTGGAGACCTTTACACAATGAAAGGAGAATATAAAAAATCAGCACTTCTTTACGAAAAAGTTTTAGCCTCAGACACAAAAAATTTAAATCTCTACACAAAAGCAATTTGGGTAAACATAGAAAAATTAGAAAACACAAATCAAGCTTTAATCTTGGCAAAAAAAGCCTTATACGAAAAACCATCGGAAGCAATGAGCTTCAACCTCGTAGGATGGGCACTTTCAAGTAAAGGCAATCTGGAAGACGCAAAAGCGTACCTCGAAAAAGCAATTGAATTAAATCCAAAACTCGACGCCGCATATTTAAATTTGGGACAAATATACGAAAAAGGAAACCAACTGTCTTTGGCAAAAGATTTCTACACTAAAGCTTATTCTTTAGGACAAGGCAATAGCGTCGCAAGACTTGCCGCAAAAAAATATCAAAATCTAATAAAAATTAATTAACCAAATAAAAATGATAAAACTATTCGCAACATTAGCATTTATTCTAGGAACAGTTTTTGGAAGTTTTTTAAGTGTAATAATTTACAGAATAAAATCAAATAAAAAAGGAATTATATCAGGACGTTCAATGTGTCCATTCTGCAAAAAGAAACTAAAATTCAGATACTTAATCCCTGTCCTAAGTTGGCTTTTCCTTCGCGGAAAATGCGGATATTGCGGCAAAAAAATCGGAATAAATTATTTGGCATTAGAGATTACAACAGGCCTGACATTTCTAGTTTTATTTCTAACATTCAATTTCGTAGAAATAAAATTTGACCAATTTTTCTTGAATTATGAAATGCTAAAATTGTTCATTTTCTACACGATAGAATTTTTATTTTTAATGGCAATTTTCTTCTACGACCTGCAATACAAAGAAATTCCAGACAGGTTTTCAATCACAGCCATCATCTTGGCAATCACAGGAAATATTCTGCTAAACACAGTAAGTCCGTTAAATATGGCAATCGGAGGGATCTCAATTTCGCTATTTTTCGCATTACAATTTTTACTTTCAAGAGGAAAATGGATCGGAGGCGGAGACTTAAGACTTGGCTTTCTTATAGGAGTTTTACTAGGATGGGAAAAAGGCCTTGTCGCATTAATAATAGCTTACATGGTAGGAGCACTTTTAAGTTTAATTCTCTTGGGAATGAAAAAATTAGACAGAAAATCGCAAATCCCATTCGGCCCTTTCTTGGTTACGGGAACACTAATCGCATTTTTCTTTGGACAACAAATTCTCGATTGGTATTTTGGAGGAATTTTTATAGGACTATAATTTACGCATGAAAAAACTACAAATTCAAAACAACAAGAAAATATCATTTTTGAATAAACCACAGATGGATAAAAAAGTTTTACTCATAATTCTTGACGGCTACGGCGAAGGCAAAGATTATGCATACAATGCCGTAACAAGAAGTAAAACTCCATACATTAATGAACTCCGCAAAGATTACCCAACGACACTCCTTCGAACCGAAGGTAATTGTGTCGGATTACCAAAAAATTCAATGGGAGGAAGCGAAGTCGGACATTTTACGATAGGCGCAGGCAGAATAGTATTTCAATCATTAGAAGAAATAAACAAATCCATCCAATCAAAAAAATTCTTCAATCTCAAAGAGTTGAAAAAAGCGGCAAGACTCTGCAAAAAAAACAATTCCAAATTTCACATAATGGGAATGATCTCAGATCAAGGCGTCCACGCCCATATAGATCACCTATTTGCATTGCTTAAATTTGCAAAAAAAGAAGGATTAAAAAAAGTATATATTCACGCAATTGCAGACGGACGCGACGTCCCTGAAAGATCCGCAGACAAATTTATAAAACAAATAAATTCAGCAATAAAAAAATTCAAAGTCGGAAAAATTGCAACAATTGTAGGCAGATATTACGCAATGGATCGTGACAAAAACTTTCTAAGAACAAAAAAAGCATATGATTTAATAACAGAAGGCAAAGGCACATTTGAAAAAAATGCCCTCACCGCCCTAAAAAACGACTACAAAAAAGGAACAAAAACCGACTATTATTTGAACCCAATCCTCCTAGACAAAAACGGCTTAATAGAGAGCAAAGACTCTGTCGTCTTTTTCAACTACAGAACTGACAGAGCAAAGCAATTAGCGGAATCATTGATAGAAAAAAAGTTCACAGGATTCAAACAAAATTCCACGCCACTCCCACACTTCGTATGCTTTGGACCATATTCAAAAATCGCTCCGGTTTTATTCAAAACAAACGAAGTAAAAAACAATCTCGGAAAAACATTATCAAAAAATAAAATTCACCAACTAAGAATCGCTGAAACCGAAAAATATGCACACGTCACTTATTTCTTCAATTCACAAGTTAAAGAACCTTACAAAAACGAAACTCAAATAATGGTTCACTCTCCAAAAGTCCCATCGTACGCACAAAGTCCAGAAATGAGCGCACTAAAAATAAAAGGTCACATCCTTAAAGAATTGCACAAAAAACCACAATATGGATTCATCGTCCTAAATTTCGCAAATTGCGACCTCGTTGGACATAGCGGAGATTTCAAGGCAACAGTAAAAGCAGTCGAAACTGTAGACAAATGCCTATCAAAAATAATTCCTGAAGCACAAAAAAAAGGATACACAATCATGATCACAGCCGATCACGGAAACGCAGAATTCAAAAAATACGCAAACGGAGATCAATGCCCAGCACATTCATTAAATCCAGTAATCTTCATTCTGATCTCAAAACTCGGCAAAAAACTCTCCTTACTGAAAAACAAAGATTTAGGACTTGCCTCGGTCGCCCCAACAATCCTAAAAGTAATGGAAATCCCGAAACCTAAAGAAATGACTGGAAAATGCCTAATTAAATGATAGAATACGCACCATGAAAGCAGTAATACTAGCAGGAGGAGGAGGAACACGACTTTGGCCACTCTCTGTAGAAGAGTCCCCAAAGCAGTTTCAAAAATTAGTATCGGAAAAAACACTTATAGAAGAGACTTTAGACAGACTGTCTTTTTTAGACCCAAAAGACATATATATAGCCACAAACAAAACCCACAAACCCCTTGTACAAAAAATTTGTACTAAAGTCCCAGAAGAAAACATAATAATAGAACCAGCGTTAAGGGATACAGCTTCATGTATCGGGCTTGCCGCCGCCATTATTGAAAAAAAACACCCAGGAGAAGTCATGGCCGTCATCTACGCCGATCATTTAATAAAAAACAAAGCGGAATTTGAAGAAAAATTACGCATCGCCGAGTCTTTGGCAAAAGAAGAGCACACATTAAATATAATCGAAGTAAAAGCATCTGAACCAAACACAAATTACGGCTACGTAAAACTCGGAGCTCTTCAAAAAAAGGAAAAAGACACAGAAATTTATATACTGGACTCTTTCAAGGAAAAACCAACACTCGAGCAAGCAGAAACCTTCATCAAAGAAGGGAATTATCTATGGAATACAGGGATTTATGTCTGGGAATCCTCTACGATATTGCACTACTATAAGGAATACAAACCGGAGACCTACGAAAAACTCCAAAAAATCGCAGAAAATTTTGGTACACAAGCCTACGAAAATACGCTAGAATCGATTTACCCGACATTGGAAAAGATATCAATTGACTACGCAATCATGGAAAATGTTGACCCAAAAAACGTAAGAATCTTGAAATCAGATCTCGGATGGTCTGACATCGGAAACTTCGAAACAATCTGGGCAGTGCAAGGAAAAGACGCACAATCAAACGTAAAACGCGGCGAAGTGGCGACATTAGACACAAAAAATTCATTAATATACAACGACACAGATAAAAAAATGGCGGTAATCGGCCTAAAAGACGTCGTAATAGTAAACACAAAAGACGGAATACTTATTTGCGACAAATCACAATGTCAAAGAATTAAAGAACTTACGTAATGGACAAAGTTGAAATAAAATTAAAGCCATGGGGGCGTGAAATCTGGTTTGCCCATACTGACAAATACGCAGGGAAGATCCTGGAAATAAAAAAAGGACACCGCTATAGCCTGCAGTACCATGAGCAAAAGTCGGAAACTCAATATATTTTGAGCGGAAAAGTGAAACTTATCCACGGCACAGAGATAACAAACCTGCAAGAGAAAATTTTAAATGCTGGTGACAAATTTGACATAACTCCATATACTATCCACCGCTTAGAAGCCTTAGAGGACAATACTAAGGTATTTGAGGTATCAACGCCGGAACTAGACGATGTCGTAAAACTAGACGACGACTATGGGAGATCAGGAAAAGGAAACAACGCAGGGCTTGATGAGTCATTACACAATCAATAAAAATTTAAATAATAATAAAACACAACCATGAAAAGATTTTTATCTTGGAAAATAGTAGGAATAATTCTTATCGCTCTATTTTTAGGGTTTTATGACTTATCTCCGGAAATACAATCAAAGCTTGTTCCATTTACTCCAGAAGCACTAAAGACAACAAGGCTACAGCTTGGTCTAGACCTTCAAGGAGGTTCACAGCTCGATTATAAAATCGACTTAAGAGACGTTCCTGAAGAATATCAACAAGATATCATCGAAGGAGTCATGGATGTTATTACAAAACGTGTAAACGGCCTCGGAGTCGCCGAACCAAACATTTATATTGCAGATCTTCCAGGTGAAAAACACATAGTTGTTGAATTGGCGGAAAACGCTCAAATCACACAAACGGATGTAGACAAATACCTTAATATAGGGAAAAAAGCGGAAGAAAAAAGGACAGCCGACACATTAACGTCAGATGAAAGCAAAAAAGTCAGCTTGGAAAAAGCAAAAGAAACAGTCGGAAAAACAATTCAACTTGAGTTCAAAGAAAAGAAAGAATCTATCGACCCACAAGAAAAAGAGAAAGTAAAAGAAAATGCATTGATCGCACTTAACGACATGAAAAAAGGACAAAGCTTCGAAGTCGTAGCACAAGAAGAATCCCTTATAAATCCAGAAAAAGTAAAATATAACAAACCTGACTATCAGACAGAAGATCAACTTCCAAGCACAATTAAAGACGCTCTTGGGAAACTAAAAATCGGAGAATACACAAAAGAATTAGTTGAGACCGGAGGAACTTTCGTAGTGGACGACACAGGCAACGCAGTCGAAGACACAGGCCTTGGAGTAATAAAACTTATCGACAAACAAGAAGAGAAACTAGACAAAAAAGAAGTATCAGTAAGCCACATTTTAATTTCATACAAAGACGCAAAAAGAGCTGACGAATCCGTCACAAGAACACAAGACGATGCAAAAAAACTTGCAGAAGAATTAAAAACAAAACTTGAATCAGGAGAAGATTTCGCAAAACTTGCAAAAGAATATTCAGACGACAAGAGCAATAAAGACACAGGTGGAGTTCTAGACAATCCTGTAAAAGGAGACGGAGCATACGCATATGATTTTGAAGACGCATCCCTTAAATTAACAAAAAAAGACGAATTAAGCCCTGTTACAAAAACAGAATTCGGATACCACATTATTAAAGCTAGCGACGTTAAAACATCAGTAAACCAAGTAAAATACAAATACGAATCACTCGTATTCTCTACCCTTCCTGACGCATGGCAAGACACAGATCTTACAGGAAAATATTTCGTACACGCAGACGTACAATTGGATAATTTCTACCAACCATTCGTAGCAATCCAATTCAACGACGAAGGAGCAAAACTATTCGAAGAACTAACAGCCAAAAACGTCGGAAAACCTATCGCGATATTCGTGGGAGGAAACAAAATTTCAGCTCCAAAAGTAAATGAAAAAATAACAGGAGGAAAAGCCGTAATTCAAGGAAGCTTCACAAGTGAAGAAGCAAAAGAATTGGCAAGAAACCTAAACACAGGAGCTATCCCCGCACCAATTATTCTTTCAGGAGAATACACAATCGGAGCAACACTCGGAGAAGAAGCCCTAAATCAAAGCATGATTGCAGGACTTATCGGACTATTTTTGGTCATGGCATTCCTAATCTTGATGTACAGACTTCCTGGAATTTTCGCCAGCTTCGCCCTTCTCATTTACATAAGCATCTTACTTTTCGTACTAAAATCTCAACTTCCAATGTGGGCGGCACTGATAATTTCAATCACGACATTTGTCTTCCTCCTAACGAAAATCATAAACAGCAGAGACTCAGGATGGGAAAAATTCATATCATTTACCTTAAGCTGTCTCGCATTCTTCTTCCTCACAGTGATTCTAAAAAGTGGAGTAGTAATGACACTTGCGGGAATCGCCGGAGTAATTATGTCTATTGGAGTCGCTGTTGATGCGAACGTCCTTATTTTCGAAAGACTTAAAGAAGAATTAAAAACAGGAAAAACTTTCAATGCCGCACTTGACGCCGGATTCGACAGAGCATGGGCCGCAATCAGAGATTCAAACTTCTCAACACTTATCACTTGTGCAATCTTGTTCTACTTCGGTAGCTCAATGATTAAAGGATTCGCAATGAATTTATCCATAGGTATCGTAATCTCAATGTTCACAGCAATCATTGTCACAAAAACTCTACTTAAAACAATGGTAGGAAAAGAAATAACACAAAATTTAAAATTGCTTGGAGTCAATCCTAATGCAAAACCAAGAGAACAAATTCACTTCATGAGAAATGCAAAGAAATTCTTAACAGTATCAGCAACATTATTCATTCTTTCAATCCTTTCTTTCTTCGTAATTGGAGCAAATCTTGGAACAGATTTCACAGGAGGAACACTTCTAGAATTCCAATTTGAAAAACCTATAACAAAAGATGAAATAGCTAAAGCTTTGGTGAATGCAGGAGACGAACTAAAAAATCTTGGAGGATCAATCATGGAAACAAAGAAAGAAGGCAAAACTTCAGAAAAATCTGTTATAGACGCTTCAGGAACTTCAACAACCGACAAAGCAATAGTAACTGACGATTCACAAAAGTCAGAAGAAGTTATAGATCTTGCTTCAGCCAAAGTATTAGGATCTGGAGAGAACGGATACATCATAAAAACAAAGTATCTAACGTCTCAAACTCACGAAAAATTACTATCAATATTAAAAGACAAACTCCCAACATTCGAAGAAAAAAGATTCACAACAATGGGACCTATCGTAGGATCAAGCATTCTACAAAAATCACTTATCGCAGTACTTTTAGCCTCAGTAATGATCATCCTTTATATCTCTTTCGCATTCAGGAAAATCCCAAAACAATTAAATCCATGGAGATTTGGAGTCGCAGCCATCGTCGCACTTATCCATGACATAACAATCGTAACAGGAATCTTCATTGTTCTTGGAAAAGTCTTAAACGTCGAAATAGACGCACTATTTATTACCGCAATGCTTACAGTCCTTGGATACTCCGTAAACGATACAATCGTCATCTTCGACAGATTGCGTGAAAATATTCTTACATACGGAAAACTGAATGATTTCGCACAAGTTACCGACGATGCATTAAATCAGACACTAAGAAGATCTATCGGAACAGCATTGTCAACAATCATCGCCCTAACATCAATACTTATATTTGGAAGCTCAAGCATCTTCTACTTCATCCTAGCGCTTACAATCGGTATTATGTTCGGAACATACTCATCAATATTCGTAGCATCACCAATGCTGGTTTATTGGAAAGCATGGTCTGACAAACAAAAATAGAACTAAGAAAATAAAACAAAAAGAGCTCCGCATTGCGGGGCTCTTTTAAAACCGCTATAATCCTCACGTTATTATGCACCGCTAGCTCAACTGGATAGAGCGTTGGTCTTCGGAACCGAAGGTTGCAGGTTCGACCCCTGCGCGGTGCACCAGAAAGTAGCGAGAAAAGCGATCCGTAGGCGCAGCTTGCGAGTTTTGCCGTAGCCGAAGGAAAACTTTCAATAAAAATGCTTTTGCGAACACTTGAGCAAAACATTTTTAGTAGAAAGTTTAGCTTTTCCCTATTGAAGCAGCGATACTACAAAATTCCTTCTTTAGTAATCTGCCTCTGCTCCCTAGATCCATTATAGATCATAGTAAAAGCATCAATTCCCTGCTCGAAAGTTTTTTCAGAAACAATATTTTTAACTACAGATTTTAACAAAAAATCTAAAACCTTTTCCCAATTTTCAGAATATTTCGCACCGGAAACTCCCAAAACTTTTCTAACAAATTCACTTCCATATTCATTCAAAGAATCTAAATATTTTCCACGATGCTCAATTACATGAAGCAAAAGTCCATCATGCGAAATCACCAAAAAATCAAAAATCACTTCACAAATTGCATCATATTTTTCATTCAAAACCCCAAGCATATCACGCAAATGAGCCATTCCATGCCTTACATATTGATCCAAAAAGAAATCAACATTCGCAACGACACATTTATAAAGAAGATTATTTTCAAACACCAAATAATCAAAAACCACCTCAAACTCTTCATCAGTTAAAAAAACTTCCTCCTTCATTTTTGAAGGCCCAAGAATTATATATTTTCGAATAAGTTCATCTTCCTGTCCCTTCGCAAACCTCTCAATAACCAAATTTTTATCCTTATCATTAAACATTCAAATTGAGTTAATTAAACCTAAGAGCATAACATAATACATTAAACATAAAACTTGTCAAGTCAAGTCAAGACAAGTCAAGCCACACATAGACAACAATGCATAACATAAAAAAATCCCGAACATTCAGCTCGGGATAATTTTTAGTCTAAATCTAAAGATTCTCTATTTTTTTTTCTAACGCTTTTATTTCTTCCAATTCTCCAGTCCTAGAAGCTAATCTTTCATTCAATTTCCTTTCTTCTTCAACATCACTAACCTGAGATGCAAGCCAATCAATAGTTTCCATTTTTGCCTCAGAACCCAAGTCCTTATTATTTTGTTTCTCAATAGCCATTCTATTTATATCTTTATTTTTATTTTTTTCGCAATCTATCAAACTTTCCGCTTGGAGGATAAATTCTAGGTGCCAAACTACACAAATCCCCCCTATTCAATCGGCCATCACTCAAATGTGGCAAAATCTTGCTAGAATTCCAATTTATAAGAGTATATGGATTCAACCCTCTCCCAAGCTCTTTTGAAGTTATAGATGTTTTCTCTCCTGATTTTTTAACTACAGTCAATGCAAGAACATATTCACCACTTCTCGAATTAAAAGTAAGAGAAAAAGCTGGTTCATCACCCAATACCCCTACTTTTGAAAAGTTATAAACATGCAAATGATTTGCCAACATTTCTGCTTTCATAGAAAATTTTGTATCCCCAAAACATTTATCCATCCCTCCATTTTGTATAGAGTCAAGAAGAGAAGGAATAGAAGCAACAGGAGAAGGAAAATCTATGGCATTCAAATCCTTACTTTTTCCAAGCTGAGTCAATCTACCCTCAGCGTCATTTCTTGAAAGAGTAAATTCTTGATTTCGGGCATTCATAACTAAAGTATATTTAGCCTTCCCATTCTCAACCAATTGAAAAGTATAATTCCCAGCAGGATCACTGGCAAATTTTTTACCTCCATCTTCAAAAAGTACAGAACGACTATCAAACCCATTCATTTTTATTCTCTCCTCAATCCCAAAAATAAGACGCTGACGTTCCGCACGTTCCGCAGCTTCTCGAGCTTCATTATTGGCATCATCACTCCCCTCTCGCCTATTATCAAGACCCTTATTATTAGGATCTTCAACTCTGACTGGCCTATTTTCTGGATTTTCCATATTTGTTTTTGTTATTTATTTTTTAACTTACGGATATTATAACACAAAAAAACAGTTTTGCAAACAATTTATTGACAAACTCCGTAAAATGGCGGAAAATTCGCAACTCATAAGCACAAATAAGACAAAAAAACATGAAAAAATTTATAACATTTATACTCATCATCGGCGTTATTGCCGGCGGATACATGAACAGAGACAAGATCTCAGCACTCTTGAACAAAAAAATTGCACGAGAGACTGACGCGCAAACACAAGAAGATTCAAGCACGGACAGCACTCTCGTGAGCACGATTCAAGTTCAAAAAAATCAAAAATCTTACGTAGATGCAATTGCCACAATCAAAGCTGAAACTCAGATCAAAATCTACCCTTCAGTCTCAGGTCAAATTACAAAAGTAAACGTAAAAGAAGGCCAAAGCGTAAAGAAAGGCACAGTTCTTTTCCAAATAGGTGGAGCAAACAACACAAAGCATACGGCAATAAGCCAGCTTGAAATAGCTCAAAACAACTACAATACCGCAGTCGAAGCATACAATCAGACGATAGACGGAAACCAAGTATCCGCAAACGTAGCCAAAATCCAGCTAAATAGCTCCAAAAATCAATACGATGCGACAAATTTGGATATGGAAGCTATGGAAAACAGCATCGACACAGCCGAGGAAGGAGCAGATTTATTAGCGGAAATCTTAGATCTCACTCAGTCAAAAAATTCAAACGACCTAACTAAACTTTCAGACATCATAGACAGCTTAAATGAGACCAACGACACTCTATATAGCGCAAAATACGACCTACAAACTCAACTTAATAGAATAAGCGCTGATACGTCACTCGACCCACAAATCAAGCAAGACACGATAAATACGCTAACTACGGCCATCACAGACACAGACAAACAGATATCAGACCTAGAAAAACAGATAGATACCTCTGAGAATGCTTATGATGCGGCCGAAATAGGAACTCAAATATCAGAAGATCAACTACAAATACAGCTAAATCAATCTGAAACAACTGCAGAAAATCTTGGAATAACAAAAGAAAGCACAACAAAAAAACTTGGACTAGATGATTTTACAAACGATTCAATTCGATTAGCACAACAAAGTTATTTCGGGACACAAATAAAAAATTATCTATCATTAATACAATCACAGTCACAATTAACACTTGCAGAAATAAACTTAGAAATCATGCAGACGCAAGTAAGTGGACTAACAATATGCGCACCTACAGACGGAATTATCGCAGGGATTACAGCAAATAAAGGAGACATGGTAAATCCACAATCCCCTGTTTCACAAATAATAGGAACTAAAAATTACGAAGCAGAAATTTATGTAGACGTTGATACCGCAAAAAGAATTTCACAAAGTACGGAGTCCGAAATCAATGTAGACGGCAAATATATTCCTGCAAAAATTAAAACAATTTCACCATTAGCAGATCCTATTTCAAAATTAGTGAAGATTGTTTTCTCCCTCCCCCAAGGCCAATTCTCAGTTAACGAGAATGCAAAAATGAAAATCACTATAGTGAACACAAGTGCAAATCCAAACACATTTTTCATTCCATTGGATTCAGTAATTATCGGAACAGAAGAAAAATATGTGTACATCCTTGAAGACGGGAAAGCTAAAAAAACTACAATAGAATTAGCAGATATCGTCGGAGACAATGCAAAAATTTCAAGTGGCCTTTCATACAAAGACAGAGTCATAGTTGATGGCGCAAAAACAGTAATTGATGGACAAAACGTATACACAAAAATTCCTAGAACAATAGCAAACAATGGAAATTGAGAAAAATAAATCCACAGACTCTCTCTACTTAGATACGCTTAAGTATCAGGAAAAAGACGGCCAAACATGGCTTAATTTTTTCATAAAAAATTTCCGAGTAACAGTTCTAATAGTAATTGGAATTATAGTTTGGGGAATAATTTCACTATTTTCACTTCCACAAGAATCCATGCCGGAAGTAAAAATCCCATACGGATTTGTAACAGTAACGATTCCTGGAGCATCTCCGGAAGACATGGAAGAAATGGTCGTAAAAAAAATCGAGAATAAAATCCAAAATTTAAGTGGAGTAAAAACAATCACATCAACCGCCTCAAATTCATTTGCCGTAACAACAGTGGAATTCAATGCAGACCAAGACATAAAAGATGCAATCAGTAGGCTTAGAGAGGCCGCAGCTTCAGCAAAAAGCGAACTACCACAAGATGCATCAGATCCAAATGTAAGAGAAGTTTCTTTCACAAGTACTCCGGTTTGGACCCTTGTAATCACGGGACCATACGACAGTTTCACATTAAGAAAATATGCAGAAATGGTCCAAGAAGAATTAAAAAAATTACCTGGATCAAGTGAAGTTACATTAAGCGGAGGAGATAAACCAGAAATACAAATCGCCTACGATCCGGCAAAATTGGAATATTACGGAGTTTCCATAGATCAAATAAATAGCTCTATAAAGGCAAATAATTTCGCACTACCACTCGGAACAATCAAACTTTCAAACTACGAATACACGATAAAAGCAAACGGAAAATTAGCAAACGTACAAGACTTACGAGACCTTCCAATCACTACAAGTTCAGGACAAACAGTAAAATTAAGCTACGTTGCAGACGTAATAGAAATGGCACAAGACAGAAAAGTAATAAACACTTTTTCTCTTAATGGAGCAGATCCACAAAATGCGATTACAATAAATGTAATCAAAAAAACTGGAAGTTCAATCCTTGATTTAAAAGACAACGGACAAAAAATAATCGACAAAATGGGACAAGATACCTTCCCGAAAGAGCTCAAGATAGAAACCATAATGGACCAGTCTCAAATCATAAGAAAAAACATAAATCAGTTAGCACACGATGGAATCACAACTGTACTTTTAGTTTTCACAGTAATCTTTTTATTTGTGGGACTTAAAGAAGCATTCGTAGCCGGACTTGCAGTCCCACTCGTATTTTGCGTAAGTTTCGGAGTCATGTATTTAACAGGAATTACATTAAATTTCTTATCTTTATTTTCACTTATCCTTTCTCTCGGATTATTAGTCGATGATGCAATCGTTGTAGTACAAGCCACAAAACAATATTTAGCGACAGGGAAATTCACTCCGGAAGAAGCCGTACTTCTTGTTTTCCGTGATTACAAAATCTTACTAACAACAACAACACTAACAACGATTTGGGCTTTCATTCCCCTGCTTCTTGCATCAGGAATAATAGGAAGTTTCGTCAAATCAATACCAATCACAGTTTCAATAACACTCGCAGCATCATACTTTATTGCCATCATAATCAATCATCCAATGGCAATCATCCTCGAGCGTTTTAGGCTTACTAGAGGGTATATCAAGTCATTCCTAACAGTGCTTTTCGGAACAACATTGATCAGTTTAATCCTCACAATAAAAGGATCAATCAATGCATTTTTCGGAATTCCATTAATCCTAATATTTGGATTAATTTCATTCTCACTTTTGAAATATTACAGAGATTCACTAAAAGCAACATTGATAAAAAACGAAGAATTAATTCTTGAAGAAAGTGCAGATCCAAAAAAAATAAAAGCAAAAATTCATCACCATTATTTAGCAGAAACAGCAGAGAAAAGTTTCACAGGAAGACTTATTGGAGGAATTATAAAAATGGACAAGATCCTTCCAGCATACGGAAATTTTCTAAAAGGACTTTTAACTAACAAGAAAAAAACAGTAATAACAATTGTGATAACAATCGCATTATTTTTTGGTGCACTTTCACTGCCAATGCTTGGATTTTTAAAATCAGAATTCTTGCCACAAGCCGATAACGAAAACATGTACATAAATATAGAAGGACCTCCGGGACTTACGACAACAAAAACTAAAGAAGTTGCAGACAAAGTCGCACAAATATTACTCAAAGAAAAAAGCATAAAAAGTTTCTCACTTGTAGTCGGAGCAGCGGGAGTAAACGTATCGGACAAAATGTCTGGAGGAGGCGCAAGCACCGAAACAAACCGCTCACAATTCGCAATAAACCTAGTACCACTAAAAGAAAGAACAGAAGAATCATACGTCATCGCGCAAGAGTTAAGAAAAAAAATCTCAAACATCACTGGAGCAAAAATCGAAGTTGCAGAATTGAAAGGAGGACCTCCAACAGGAAGTGATATCTCTGGAACAATTTCAGGTGATGACATGCTAGTTCTCGAACAACAAGCCAATAAATATAAGGCAATTTTGAGCCAAATAGATGGAGTTATTAATCCAAAAACTTCAATCACTTTGAGCCCAGGAGAATTCAGTGTAAAACTGAATTACGACCAAATGAACCTACACGGAGTAACAACGGCACAAGTTTCATCACTACTTAAAACAGCATTAAGTAGCACAGAAATAACAAAGATTTTACAAAACAATGATGAAATAACGGTAAGAGCAAATTTCGAAGATGGATCGCTGGACAACATAGATAAAATCAAAGCTTTAAAAATATCAAATGCAAGAGGCCAAATGTTCTCACTATCAGATATCGCAGAGATAAGCCTAGAATCATCACTGACATCAATCAGTAGAATAGACGGGAAAAGAATAATTTCACTTTCAGCGAGTGTTGAAAAACCACATATCGCCGCAGACATTCAGGCAGAATTTCAAAAAAGAATTGAGAAAGAACCACTACCAAAAGGATACGAAATAAAATTTGGAGGACTTCAAGAAACCAATGCAGAATCAATTTACTCAATATTAAAAGCAATGATCATCGCAATGATTTTGATCATTGGAACACTAGTCCTACAATTCAATTCATTCACAAAAGCGATCATGATTTTGACAGCGATTCCATTTGCCGTAACTGGAGTATTCTACGGTTTTACGATCATGGGATTCACTCTTTCATTCCCTGCATTAATAGGAATTGTCGCATTATTCGGAGTCGTTGTTAAAAACGCAGTAATTTTAGTAGACAAGATAAACCTAAATCTGAAAGTAGGAATTCCTTTTATAGACGCGATTGTGGATGCAGCAAAATCAAGACTTGAAGCGATTTTCCTAACATCAACAGCGACAGTTATAGGAATGATTCCAATAACCCTAACTGACGAAACATGGGCAGGAATGGGAGCAGCCTTAATCTTTGGACTTTCAACTTCAACACTTTTAACACTAATCGTTCTTCCGATATTATTCAAAATCCTCAATAAAAAATCTCATGAAAAAGAAGAGAGATTCAGACAACTGAAAAAGATTGCAGAAAATTTAGAAGCTTCTGTGCTATAATCCGTGCATGAAATACGCACAAGTCTTATTCCCGCAAAAAATAATTTTCAAGAATCAAAAAGATAATTCTCTTGAAGAATTGAATTCAACTTTGACATATAAAATTCCAGAAAACCTAAATGTCGAGAAAGGATCACTCGTTAAAGCTCCAATCAGAAATTCACAAAGAATCGGAATAGTTTTAAGAATTTCAGAAGCAGAGCCACCCTTCAGAACCTTCGAAATAAGAGAAATAATGCTACCCTATCCGGTTTTGACAAACAGTCAAATAGAGTTATTAAAGTGGATTAGCTCATACTACTACTGCCCTATCCACCAAATAATAAAGCTATTTATTCCAAAAAAACTCCTAATAGCAAAAGAAACAAAAAAACGCACAACCAAGCCAAAAACAAGAGAAGTTGAACAAATTATTAGTTCCAAGAAAAAAGACCTAACAGAAGAACAAGAAAAAGCGATAAACAAAATATTAAAAGACTCATCGAACACTTTTTTAATACAAGGAGTGACGGGATCAGGCAAAACAGAGATTTATGTACACCTAGCAAAATATTTTATAAATCAAAACCTCCAAGTTTTGATCCTTGTCCCCGAAATCGCCCTAACCCCACAAACAATCGAGTACTTTGAAAGGTCAATTGGCATAAATGCATCAGTAATTCACAGTAAATTATCCGAAGGAGAACGAATAAGAAACTGGAAAGATATTTCAGGAGGAAAATCAAAATTAATTATCGGATCCAGATCCTCAATTTTCACTCCATTCAAAAATCTTGGCTTAATCATCATCGATGAGGAACACGAATCTTCATACAAACAAGAAAATTCCCCAAGATATTCCGTACAACGCATAGCTGAAAAAATTCAAGAATTATCTAAAGACCAGCAAATAAAAATAGTCTACGGAAGTGCAACCCCATCGATAGAAATAGCAGAAAAATTAAAAAATTCTACAATAAAATTATTTAATCGCATCGGCGATATTCCGCTTCCAGCCGTCGAAATCGTAGACCTCCGAGAAGAATTCAAAAAACAAAATCACTCAATATTCAGCGAAAGATTACAGGAAGAATTACGAAAAGTTTTAGCAGAAAAAAAACAAGCAATCCTATTTTTAAATCGCAGAGGATCATCTTCATCGGTCGTATGCAGAGACTGCGGATTCATATACAAATGCGAAGATTGCGAAATGCCGATGACCTACCATGAAAAAACATTAGGCTCCCCCACCATGATCTGCCATCATTGCGGAAAAATTTTGAAACCGCCATCAACTTGCCCTACGTGCAAAGGCGTAAACATCAGATTTCTCGGAATAGGAACAGAAAGAATAGAAAAAGAAATACAAAAACTTTTTCCAAAAGCAAAAATCGTCCGCGCCGACAAAGACACAACAAGCAAAAAAGACAGCTTCAAAACCATATATGAAGATTTCAAAAACCACAAAGCAGACATACTCGTAGGAACACAAATGATCGCAAAAGGACTTCATCTACCGCTTGTAAATCTGGTCGGCGTAGTTTTAGCAGATATAGGATTAAACATTCCAGACTTCAAAACTCTTGAAAAAAACTTCCAACTTTTAACACAGGTTTCAGGCAGAGCAGGCCGCACCGATACAAAAGGAAAAGTAATAATTCAAACATACAATCCGGACAATCTCGCCCTCAAATACACAAAAGAAAACTCATACGATGAATTTTTCAAATACGAAATAACACAAAGAAAACTACTTCTAAATCCCCCATTCTCTCATTTAATAAAAATCATGGTAGAAGATAAATCGCTAAAAAATTGTCAGACAAAAACGGAAAAATTATACATACAAATAAATAAAATTCTCTCAAAATTAAACGCAATGTCCGAAGTGGAAGTCCTAAAATATCCGGCATACATGATAAAATTGCACAGTAAATACAGATATATTATTCTTTTAAAATCAGTGAACAGAGAAATCCTCGATAAAACATTAGAAAATATCGCAAAAGAGATTATAATGGACACATCTATAAAAATAGACATCGACCCAAATACCACTTCATAACCTAATTATGCCAGCATCAAAAAAACGAATTTTATCGGGCATACAACCAAGCGGACGCCCTCACCTCGGGAATTATCTTGGAGCAATGCGCCAACACATCGAGATGCAAAAAGATTTTGAATGCTTTCTTTTCATAGCAGACCTACACGCACTTACCACAGTCCACGACGCAAAACAAATGCAAGAAAACACATACAATCTTGCCGTTTCATACCTCGCCCTAGGACTCAATCCTGAAAAAACAGTTTTCTTCAAACAATCGGACATATCAGAACATACAGAATTATTTTGGATTTTTGATTGCTTGGTAAAAATGCCATTTTTGGAAAGAGCACACGCATGGAAAGACGCAAAAGCAAAAGGTAAAAAAGAAGAAAGCGCCGGTCTTTTCAATTATCCTGTCTTGCAGGCCGCTGACATTTTACTATATCAACCTGACCTCGTTCCCGTAGGAAAAGACCAAAAACAACACATCGAAATGAGTCGCGATATCGCCATAACATTCAACACAACTTTCGGAGAAACTTTCAAAATTCCAGACCCATTAATAAAAGAAGAAGTTGCCGTAATCCCCGGAACAGACGGACAAAAAATGAGCAAATCATATGGAAACACAATCGACATTTTCGCAGAAGAAAGCGAACTAAAAAAACAAGTGATGGGAATCGTCACAGACTCAACTCCTCTTGAAAAACCAAAAGATCCGAAAAAATGTAACGTATTTAATATCTACAAACTCCTCGCAACAAAAGAAGAGATAAAAGAAATGGAAACAAAATACAAAAAAGGCGGTTTTGGCTATGGAGACGCAAAGAAAACTCTACTCGCAAAAATACTTGAACACTTCAAAGAATCCAGAGAAAAATATAAAGAAATATATCCACAAAAAGACATGGTTTATTCCATTCTTGAAAATGGCTCTATGCAAGCAAAAAAGCTCGCATCAAAAACTTTAAAAGAAGTTAAGACAAAAGTAGGATATATTACAAGATAAACGCAAGATTTATCACTTGAACTTTGGCCTCCCTTCCATTAAAGTAGACTGGAAGGGGCAATTAATTTTATAAATTTGTGTAAATATATATTCGTCACTGGAGGCGTTTGTAGTTCATTGGGGAAAGGAATTTCCTCAGCGTCCATAGGCGCACTACTCAAGGCTTCCGGATTAAAAATATTTACACAAAAACTCGATCCATATTTGAACGTAGACCCAGGCACGATGAGCCCTTTTCAACATGGAGAAGTCTTTGTCACAGATGATGGAGGCGAAACCGACCTAGACCTCGGCCACTACGAAAGGTTTATCGACACAAGCTTAAACAAACTTTCCTCTGTAACAACAGGGAGAGTATATAGCGAAGTCCTTGATAAAGAACGAAAAGGTGGATTTTTAGGACGCACAATTCAAATTATTCCACATATCACAGATGCAATTCAGGATAAAATCACAAAAGCCGCAGAAGAATCAAAATGCGACATAATGATGGTAGAAATAGGTGGAACAGTCGGAGATATCGAAGGACAGCCATTCCTAGAAGCAATAAGACAACTCCGAAATAAACTCGGAGCAGAGAACACATTTTTTGTTCACCTTACTCTTTTACCTTACCTTGCGGCCTCAAAAGAGCTCAAGACAAAGCCTACGCAAGCCTCAGTAAGAGAACTAAGGTCAATAGGAATACAACCGGACATGATTTTAGCAAGAGCAGACTATCCTATAAAAAAAGACATCTTAAAAAAAATCTCTCTATTCTGTGACGTTCAAGATGAATATGTAATCCCCGCCCCTACCGTAAGCACAATTTATGAAGTCCCATTGAATTTCGAAAAATACAACATCACTCAGCTAATCGCAGACAAACTAAATCTTGGCAAATTAAAACCAAATCTAAAAGAATGGGAAAAAGTAGTCGAAAAAATAAAAGCAAAAAAACCGTCATTGAAAATTGCATTGGTTGGAAAATACACCGGACTAGATGATGCTTATTTAAGCGTAATAGAATCTCTAAAAATAGCTTGTTACCACAACAACAGAGACCTAAATCTTCTTTGGGTTTCTTCAGAAAATTTAGAAGAAAAGAACAAAGAGACGTGGGAATTACTGCATACAGCAGACGGAATTATTGTTCCGGGAGGATTCGGGTCACGCGGAATAGAAGGAAAAATACTTGCAGCAAAATACGCTAGAGAAAACAAAATTCCATATCTAGGCCTTTGTCTTGGAATGCAAATAATGACAATCGAATTCGCAAGATTCGCACTAAAAGACCCGGAAATAACATCCGAAGAATTTGATGAAAACAAAAAACTTTCTCCGGAAAAATATGTCATTCACTATTTAGCTGGACAATCCGACAAAAAAGCAAAAGGCGGAACATTAAGACTTGGATCTTATCCATGCAAAATTAAAAAAAACACAAAAACTTACAAACTTTATAAAAAAACATCAATAGAAGAAAGACACAGGCACAGATATGAATTCAACAATGATTACAAATCCGCGCTTGAAAAAGCCGGAATAATTTTCTCAGGAACAAATCCTCAGCAAAATCTTGTTGAAATTGCAGAAATAAAAGAACATCCATTTATGATAGGATCTCAATTCCATCCTGAATTTAAATCCAGACCACTTCGCCCTCATCCGCTATTTGAAGGGTTTATTGACGCTTGCAAAAAACTCAAAAAATAAAATTCATGGAAGTTTTTAAATATATCGTCGCCAACAAGGACGGGAAAAAACTTACAGGAACAGTAGAGGCTCCTGATGAACAAACAGCTAAAGTCGAGTTAAATAACCTCGGTTTTTCAATTTTAACATTAGAAAAAACTCAAGAACTTCCAAAACATGACGACTCTTTAACAAAGTATATTTTTGAAGCAATCGATTCGAGCTCAAAACTCGTCTCAGGCACAATCCCAGCAAAAGATGCTGACGAAGCATTCTCAAAACTAACAAGCGGATATGCGCTAACAGTTACAGCAATTTGGAAAGAAGGAGCTCTCGAAGAAGAGATAAAAGAAGCAAGAGAAAAAGGAAACAAAAAAATGCAAGAATTCATCGAAAAAAAGAATGAAGAAAACGAAAGGGAAAAAACACAAAACGCAGAACAACAAAAAGAAGAAGCATTTATGAAAGAAAAAATTGAAAATCTATTAAGAAAAATAAATGAACTCTTGGTCAAATTCGACAAAGATTTTACTCTAATACAAAGAAATGAAATAGAAAAAAAGATAAACAAACTTCTAAGAATAAAAAACAGTACAAACCTAAATTATGTGCTGGAAACAGCAGAAGACCTATTAAATTCCATAAAAGAACAAGAACAAACCCTCGTCGAAAAAGGCTATTTCGAAAAAAAAATGCACCTCGAAATGGAAACACAAAAATTAATAAAAGAACTTCATAGATCTTCAGCCCCAAGTTCAATTTCAGAAGATATAATCAGTAAAATAAACAAATGGGAGCAATCAAATACTGGCCAAAAACAAGAAAGCATCCCTGCAAAATTTCTTGGGAAAACATTAGCGTGGATAAAAAACCTATTCAAAAAACCACCACAAATAGTAGTAATAGAAGAACAAATAAGCGCATACAATCACCAACTATGGGAGTTTGCAAAAATGTATTTCAAAGAACCGACAAAAGAATATAAAGACAAAGTAAAAAATGCATTAAAAACAATATGGGCCGCAAGAAAAAAAGCAGTCCACAGCTTAGACCAAGCAAAAGAATTAATAAAAAAACGAGAAGCAGGCCAAGTAAACACAATGGACATAGAGGGGAAATTCATAGAACCAGCAATAGAAGAATTAAATTCATTAACAGGCTGGCTCCTTGTTTTTTACTTATTTTATTATTTCATTTCAATCCTTATCACAACAAAAAATTTCGGCTTAACAACAATCCCTCAAGGATTTTTCATTTATAAAAGCCATGTTTTCAAGTACATACTCGGAATATTATTTTTAATGCACGCATCAACATCATTAAAAATAAATTTCTTTCAAAAAAATATTATCGCAAATTTATTATTGCCGATAGGATTTGTGTTCGGCAGTGTTTTAGTTTTACTCAATTTTTAATTCACAAATTTAACTAAAAAATGAACCCAATATTATTCGAAACCCAATATTTTGCAATCAACACTCTCTGGCTTTTCATAGCAGCAGGAGTAATAATTGGCGTCTACACTTTGATAATCCTAGCGGAAAGAAATAGCTTAAAACTGCAATTCTTAAGCGAAAATTCCGCGCAATTACTTCTCTGGACACTTATCGGAGCGAGAGTTTTTGGAATTATAGAAAACTATCAAGCATACTTTTACGAATTCTCAATCCACGCAATCCTCAACATATTCTATATTTGGGACAAAGGATTAAATTTCGGCGGAGCCACAGTAGCATTCTTAATTTATTTTTTTATAATTTGCAAAAAAAACGATCAAGATTTTTTCAAATGGCTAGATGCCCTAATCCCGGCATCCATTATCGCCATCGCATTTGGAAACATTGGGGCATTCTTCGACGGATCAAATTACGGACACGAAACCTCCCTTCCATGGGGAGTAAATTTTGAAAGTCCATCAATAAAATACACAGTCCCAATTCACCCTACACAAATATATGCATTCATTTACACAAGCCTAATCGCCGCCGGATTAATCCTCTCAAATCGCATAGAAAAATTTTCCAAACTTGAAAAAACAGGATTCATCGGCTTACTAGGGATTACAGCATACAATTTTTTTAGATTCTTGGAAGAATTTTTAAGAGGAGACGACGCAATAATAATTTTAGGAATAAGGCTTCCACAAATAATAGCGATACTTATAGCAATATCAGCTGGAATATTTTTGTATCTTCGCTATAATTCAACCATCACAAAAAAAATTATCAATAAATTTAAAAAAGTATGGAAAAAGTAAACACATTATTAAAGTATATTTTCGACACAACCCCAGGGTCAGATTTTGGCTACTACTTACCAATGTTAATATTGTCAGGACTATTAATTCTAGCAGGAATTGCATTCATGTTTGTATATAATAAAAGAAAAAGAAAAGACTTCGCCTTCAAAAGAATGTTTAAAAACACAAGCAGAAGCCTAGTCTTCTTCGGAATTCTATTTTTATTCCTCATCGGGACAAGATACGAAAATATCCCTTATTTCGGAATGAGATTTTTACTTTATATCTCACTCCTAGGCCTTGCTTACTTGCTTTACAGCTACGTAAAAAAACACAGAACAGATTACAGAAAAGAACTTAAGCTAAATCCAAAAAGCACATTCAAAGAAAACGTACAGAAAGAAGTAAGCTACACCGCAAAAAAGAAAAGAAAATAGAATTAATCTAATTTCACAATCTGATATTCGACGCTTCCTGCAGGAATAATAACTTTCACTTTATCTCCTTTTTCTTTATCAAGAAGCATGCTTCCTATCGGAGATTCATTTGAAATCTTTCCAGCGAACGGATCAGCCTCAGTAGATCCAACTATTGTATAAATC
Source organism: Candidatus Peregrinibacteria bacterium CG_4_10_14_0_2_um_filter_38_24 (assembly GCA_002792535.1). Lineage (GTDB taxonomy): Bacteria > Patescibacteriota > Gracilibacteria > UBA1369 > LOWO2-01-FULL-3 > UM-FILTER-38-24. The sequence continues at coordinate 72,830 of PFOM01000039.1, forward strand.
TCAAGGTCGTCCTTTCCTTTAGTAAGATTCCTAAGATGAATAGTTGTTCCAAGCTGAACGGTTTTAGTAATTTTTTTGCGTCCTGATATGATTTTTGCATTTTTAATCTTTTCGTCGAGCTCAAGAATTCTTCCTTCAACGAAAGCCTGCTCATTTTTAGATTCTTCATATTCGGAATTTTCAGAAAGATCTCCATAAGAAATAGCCTCCTTAATCCTACCGGCAACTTCCCTTCTTTTAGTCTCTTTCAAATATTTTGATTCTTCGATAAGTTTATTCAAACCCTCTCTTGTGATAAGAGTAACTTTCTTCCCGTCCTCATTCACCATCTCTTCATCATCGTCCTCCCCGTATTGCTCTATCAAATCCATTTCAGCCTTTTCATCTTCCTCATCTTTATACTCCTCAGATTTCACAGATTGCCCCTCATCATCATCGTCATCATCTCCGGCACCAAAACCAGCAACACCACTCCCACTCAATAAATCATCTTCTTGAATAAATAAGTCATTCATATTTTTAAATTAGTTAATCATTATGTTTTAATGTGGACGAATCTTAGCACTAGTTGGATGTTCTTTCAACTTCTGAAGAACTTTTGCCTCGATTTGTCTGATTCTTTCACGTGTAACCCTAAATTCCTGACCAACTTCCTCAAGAGTATGCCCAACCCCATCCTTAAGCCCAAATCTCATTTCTATAATCTTTCTCTCACGGGGAGACAAATACTGCAACATTTCATGAATATTTTCTTTAAGAAGCTGTCTATTCGTAGATTCTGAAGGCGAAAGCGCATCATCATCCTCAATAAAATCCCCAAGCTTACTATCTTCCTCCGTACCCACAGGCGCCTCAAGAGACACAATATCCTGTGAAATTTTCAAGATATGACGAACTTTTTTTATTTCCATATCCATTTCAGCCGCAAGCTCTTCCACAAGCGGTTCACGCCCAAGCTCCTGCACAAGTCTTCGTTGTGCATGAGTCAATTTATTTATCGTCTCAACCATATGAACCGGAATACGAATCGTTCTTGCCTGATCTGCAATCGCACGAGTTATCGCTTGTCTGATCCACCAAGTCGCATAAGTAGAAAATTTAAATCCTCTATTTGGATCAAATTTTTCAACAGCACGGAAAAGGCCAATATTCCCTTCCTGAATCAAATCCAAAAAAGAAAGTCCACGACCGATATATTTCTTCGCAATGCTCACAACAAGCCTCAAATTCGCTTCAGCAAGCTTTGATTTTGCAGCCTGATCTCCCTTTGCAATTCTTCTTGCAAGCTCCACTTCCTGCTTCGCATTAAGAAGCGACACACGCCCAATTTCACACAAATAAAGCCTAATCGAATCATTCGCAATTTCCTTATATTCAGCCTCCTTTTTCTGTTTTTTGTCTTTAATCGCAACAACATCAAAAATCTTCTCCTCAGGAACTTCCCCAGCAACCTCAGGTGCAATCTCCTCATCCACAGGGAAAAGATCGTCATCTTCCAAAATAAACGCATCCTTAGTATCAAGAACCTCAATCCCCATATCCATAAACAAACTATAAAGTTCATCCAAAAGAATCAAATCTTCCTCAACATTCGGCATAGCCTTCAAAAGTTCCTGCTGAGTGATGAATCCCTGCCCTTTTCCCTTTTTTACAAGCTCTTGAACTCCTTTAGGAAACTTGGACAACTGATCATCGGTCGGCTGACTTATAAATTTACTTGTTCTCGCCATTGGAATTATTTAGATAATAATATTTGCTGCTCCTGTAAAAGTTTAATTAACAATTCTCTATCTTCAGATTTCTCCGCCTCTTTCAGCTTCAATTGCAATTCTTTCAAAAGATTATTTCTACGACTTTTCTTCATGCTGTCAACCAGTTTTTTTACCTCCAACGCAACAGCAACGTCCGAAAAATCCTGATACTTATCCTCAACATAAAGCATGTAAACCCCCGTTTTGACTTTAAACTGGACTAAAACTTCACTTTCAAAATCCCATTTCCCTTCCTGAATTCGGAACGAATTATACTGAGTTAAGCAGTCTTTGTAAACATTTTTACAATCTTCTTCAAAATCATCTTCAGTCAAAACAGATGATATTTCAGCAAAAATATGAGGATACACTAAAACAATTCCAAGCATAATTTCCTGAATACCTATTTCAAATTTCTTACTTGCAGAACTTTCAGACAAACTATCTTGAAAACTCTGCCTTGCAGGATGACCTTTCGGCAATTTATAACTATCAATTTCATCATAAAGAATTTTTTCGCCGGTGGAAATCTTAGCCCCAAGCTCTTTTACATAAAAATCACGATCAGTTGGCGTCATTACCTTATAAAAAGGCATAAGTAAATTCATAACATTTTTCCTTCCATCAAAAGTATCCACATCAAAATCCTTGATAAGCCTATCCATATAAAAACTTATAAAATCTTTTGCACTCTCAACAGCTTCCTTGAAAGCAGTCCCACCATGCTCGTGAACATAATCAGCGGGATCCTTCTTGTCAAAAGCAAAAACCGTCTTCACACTAAACTCTTCTTTCTGCAAAATCTCAAAAGCCCTGCGTGTAGCCTCAAATCCAGCACTATCAGTGTCGAAGGAAGTTACAGCACTTTGAGTAATCCTGCTCATCATTTTCGCCTGTTCTTTAGTCAAAGCCGTCCCACTCGTCGCCACAATATTTTTCACACCTTCCTGATAAGGCAAAATCACATCAAAATATCCTTCTACAAAAACCACATTGCCGGCCTCTTTTATATATTTTTTTGCATGAGAAAATCCATACAAAACCTTGCTTTTGCTGTAAATTATATTCTCAGGTGAATTTAAATATTTTGGCATCTGGTCGGCCTTAAGAGCACGTCCACCAAATCCACATATCCGACCTAGAGCATCAAAAATCGGAAACATAAGCCTCATCCTAAATTTATCAAAAATCTGATCCGAAGAAATATTTTTCACAGAAACAAATCCACTTTTTATAAGCACATCTTTTTTAACTCCACTCTTCAAAAGCTCAGTATAAAGCGCATCGTAGCTCTCGGGCGAAAAGCCAATTCGAAATTCTTTGATGGTTTCGTCCTTGACTCCGCGAGAATACAAATAATCCAAAACTTTTTTCCCATCATTTGTAGAATGAAGCTGTTTTTCAAAAAACTCACAAGCGAGCTCATGCGCCTTGAAGTATTCATCTTTTTCAGTTTTTCCCTCTTTTTTCACAACTTTATCAAAATTCTCAATCTTCAGCCCGGCACGATCCGCCAATATCTTCATAGCCTCGGCAAAAGTCACCCCTTCAACTTCCTGAATAAATCCAAAAATATCGCCACCTTTATTACATCCGAAACAATGACAAATCTGCTTTTCAGGGCTTACCACAAAGCTCGGCGTCTTTTCACTATGAAATGGACAAAGCCCCTTAAAATTGTGCCCTGCCCTCTTTAGCTGAACGTACTGGGAAACAACGTCATTTATATCCAGCCTGCCTTTTATGTCTGAAACAATATCTACCATAAATTTATGAAAAACCCATGTGTTTTATACTCCAAACCAAGCACAAAAACAAGAAAAGGAAAGATTATCGCCTCTTTTCCTTCAACCTTGGTGAAAATATAAGCGCCCCACCCAAAAGGAGCATCAAAATAACAAGCCCTACAATTATAAAAAATTTCTGATCAGTACTCACAAATATTACAGCCATAATGCCAAAAATCTTTACGATAAAAAGATACGACAAAACAGCCGTTCTTTCGCTTAACCCTGCCATTAAAAGCCTGTGGTGCAAATGCTTCAAATCCCCTTTCCAAAAATTTTGTCCCGACAAAATTCTTCGAACAACAACCCAAACCATATCAAGAATAGGAAGACCAAGAACCAAAAAAGCCGTCGCAACTTTTCCTCCGGAAAAAATCGCAAGAGTCGCAATCATAAAACCAAAAAAAGTGCTGCCACTATCCCCCATCAAAATCTTTGGAGGATAAAAATCAAATACAAAAAATGCCAAAGCCAAAGCTGAAATAATAAGAGCGATTGTCGCGACAGAAAACTGTCCAGCAGGATTTTCATGAATCCCGGGATGAATACTTAGAATAAAAATAATAAAAGCCGCAATAGCTGAAACTCCGCTATTTAAGCCACTTATTCCATCAACAAAATTCATTGCATTGATAATTGCAAGAACCCAAAACACAGTAAAAATCGCACCAAACAAATAAACAACAACATCAAAATCAAACACAGAAAATGCAATTTTTATAGAGGTAAAATCAATACTCCCTATAAAAGGAAGTTTTATCGAAAGCACTCCTATTCCAAAAACCACAAGAATAAGCGCCGCCAAAAACTGCACAGACAAGCGCAAGAAAGGACTTAGAGAAAATTTATCATCAAAAAATCCAAGCAAAAAAATCAAAGTTCCACCAAAAAGTAACCCAACAACACGCACATCAAACGGTACAAAAATAATAACAGAAATCAAAAAAGCCAAGTAAATCGCTATGCCACCATAATAAGGAATCGGCGCTCTCTTAAGCCCATACCTCTCAGGTCGATCCATGAATCCGATTTTTGGAAAAATCTTTGTCGCAAGAAAAACAAGCACAAGACAAAATACAAAAGAAAAAATAAAAATTCCTAAATAATTTAAAAAAAAGTTTTCCACAAAAAGAAGTATGAAGTTTTTTTAATAGGAGGTAAAGTAAAAATATCTTTCAAGAACTTAAACTTCTCTTTTCTAAGATCAATATTTTATCTAATAGAACGTAATGCGTTCTTTAAAGATATTTCTGCTTTACCTAAAAAACAAACTTAAAACTAATTTCATTGAAAAATTTTTATATAAATTTGTGTCGGAATATTTCATTGAGCGCATTGCGTTTATTTTCAGATAAAAATTGGACTTAAACAAAAGAATCTTAAGCTCAAGGGAATGTTCCGACACAAATCTACCGATCAACAGCTTTCAAAAACACTTCAGGCTTACCTTCCTTGAAAAGCCTTTCTACATCTTCGATCTTAAAAGCCTTTTCAACATCCAAGTCCCCCACCTTTGTTCTCCGAAGTTTTTCTGTATATGCACCGACACCCAAAACCTGCCCCAAATCATGAATTAGAGAACGAATATAAGTCCCGCTTCCACACTTTATTCTAAAAGAAATCTTTGGAAATTCAATCTTCATAACCTTAAACTCTTGAACAAAAATTTTGCGCGGCTCCATCTTCACCTCTAAGCCCTTTCTGGCCAAATCATACGCCCTCTTCCCTCCAATTTTCAACGCAGAAAACTTCGGTGGAGTTTGCAAAATTTCTCCAACAAATTTCTCCTTTACAACATCTTTTACTTTCTGGCAATCATCCTCAAAAAAAGCCTCCAATTTCTTATTCTCTGAAGCAGGCAAACTCTCAGAAATCGGTCCCTCCGCATCATAAGTCTCAGACACAGCCCCAAAATATCCGGTAACTTTATATTCTTTATCGCATCCCAAAAATTTACTCAAAGATTTCGTAGCTTTTCCAACTCCAACAATAAGTAGTCCAGTCGCCAAAGGATCAAGTGTTCCACCATGCCCAACTCTCCTTACACCAAAAATTCTTCTAAGAGTCCTCACAACAAAAAAACTCGAAACCCCCTTTCCTTTATCCACCAAAACAAATCCATCCATATAATTTTAAGTCACAGAAATTTCAGCCTCCCTACTTAAAAGTCCTTCAATAACCTGTTTATCATTCCAAGGAATTCGCTTTCCCCTCAGCATAATCACCTCTTCACATCCCTTGCCGGCAACAATAACGCAATCCCCTTCTTTAGCCAAAGAAAGCGCTAAACGAATAGCCTCCCTCCTATCAGGAATCTTCCAAAAATCACGCCCCTCCTTTCGCGGAATTCCGGTCGAAACCTGCTCAATAATATCCAATTCATCCTCGCTGTAAGGATCATCATCTGTCACTATAATATAGTCAGAATTTTCATTCACAACTTGTCCCATTTTCGGACGCTTAGATTTATCACGACCACCACCGGTCGCCCCAAAAACAGTATACAATTTACCTCTCGTAAGCCCTTTATAAAGCTTCGTCAAATTCTCAAGCGCCTCAGGCGTATGCGCATAATCCACAACTATACTATATGGCTGACCGGCATAAATTTGCTCAGACCGACCGGGAACACCAGCACTTTCCTCAAGTCCTTTTTTTATTATTTCAAGCGGCACACCAATAGCGATACACGCGCTCGCCGCCGCAAGAGCATTATACACATTATATTGACCGGGAAATCTTATTTCGACAGGAATAACATTGTTAGGAACATGCAAAATAAACTTTGATCCATCAGTCGTACTTTCAACATTTTCGCTATACACAGTCGCATAATTCATTCCGTAAGTAATTTTTCTGTCTGAGATATATTGATTAAAAAAATTATAATATTGGTCGTCCGCGTTTAACACAAGCACTTTTGGCACTCCAACTTTTTTCGAATCCATAGAAACTTTTTTGAAAAATTTTCCTTTTTCATTCAAATAATTATTAAATCCACCATGATATTCGACATGATCAGGCGTCACATTTGTTATGACACCGACATCAAAATTGATTCCAGCGATTCTGGATTGCGTCACCGCATGAGACGTCACTTCAACCACAGCATACTTACATCCCTCATTCTTCATGCGCTTCAGTAAGCCCTGCATCTTGAACGCACCGAGAGTGCTTTGCTTAGAAACATTCGTCCATTTATCATCACCGATTTGAAAATTCACCGTCGAAGTCATCCCCACTTTTTGCCCCCACACAGTCAAAATACCGGCAATAAGATTTACTACAGTAGTTTTTCCATTCGTTCCGGTAACCCCAATAACTATCATATTGTCAGACGGATAAAAATTCACAAGCGCCGCAACAAATGCCGCAACCTTGTGATACAAAAGGCGTAAAGGATGAGTATCCGGAACAAGTTTTCTTAAGAAATCAAACATAAATTTAAGTATTCTTCTTGAAAAAGTATCCCACATCTTTCACATCCTTCGCAATCTGCTTTTTTAATTCATCAAGATTCTCAAATTTTTTGGTATCACGAATTTTTTCAAAAATTTCCACTTTTATTTTTCGACCAGAAATATCTTTTTCTTCAAATTTTTCAAAACCCTCAATAATATAAGCTTCAAGAATCGGATCTTCTACATTTAGAGTCAGCCTTTTTCCAATATGTATCGCCGACAAAAAACCATTTTTATTTTGCTCGGAACTACACAAACATCCTCCTCCACACTTACAAGCGTGACCTTCATGCCCCTGCACAGTAACGATTTTTGGCTTCTCTCCAACAAAAACCTTACCTGCAAAAACCCCAGAGAGATCCCCATTATATAAAATATTCATAGTCGGAAATCCCAATTTTTTCCCGACCCCCAATCCTTTAACAACTTGTCCTTCAATAATTTTCATAATTGAAATATACTAAACAAAGAAGGATAAACACAAGAAATAAAATGACAGAAAAAACAAAATCACGCATAGAAGATTTTTTTAGTCATCTTACAAAAATACTTCTTTTCGCAAACATTTTTTTCCTACAATCTTACTTAATAAGATTCAAAGTATTTTCATATCCGACAAATCTTCAAGAAATTTTAATAGCACTTACAACTCTATCATTTTTCATTCAATCCGTTTTTTCAAAAACATTTTTCAAGAAAATAAAAAACTTTTACAGCCACAGGGCCATAACGATTTTTACCCTTCTGACAGCCATTTCCGTCATCACGGTCGATCCTGTCAACAGTTTGGATTTCATAAGATATTTAAAATTTTTCGTATTCGCAATTGCATTCGTTTATTTATTTTTAGAGACATTTAAAACAACCGAAGAAAAAACTTCCGCAATAAAAATTGGAGGATTTGGCGCAATTTGTTTTGGATTTTTTTCAGTGATTTATAATCTTCTCGGATACAATGTTGCCTACGACATAAGACTTCTCGGACCGCTTGATGCCGCCGTTTATTTGGCATACTACATGACTCCGTTTTTCATATTTTTTGTTTTAGAATTCATCAAAGACACAAGCAAAAATAAAAAAACAAATCTAATCTCATTAATTTTACTTTTGATTTTAATCCTCGCGACGCGTTCAGCAGGAGCGATTTTGGGAAGCTTTTTGGTAATTTCTTTTTACGCAATAAAAAACAGCAACATCAAAATCCTAAGCCTAAAAGCCACAAAAGTAGCCCTCATAATAATAGGCATGGCCATATTTGTCGGAGTTTTCTACACAAAAATTCTTCCAGCTTTCCAAACAAATTATTCCAGCCTAAACGAACGACAAGAAATTTGGAAAACATCTCTGTACCTCGCAAAAGAGCCTACCACCGTGTTTTTTGGACTTGGCCAAGGACAGTTCCAAGAATATTATTTACAAAATGCAGACAAAGTTTTGAGCCATAAACCTCTCGACTATTATGTCCTCCAACCCCACAACATCTTCTTTTTATTCCTTTTTCAGTACGGCGTTTTAGGCCTTCTATTCGCCATAATTTCCATATACCGAGCATTAAAAAAGACCTCTCTGTCGGAAAACTCAACAGCCACTCCCTCCAAATTAATATTCACTTTTATCCTTCTATATTTCTTCATTCATGGCATGATCGACACACCGTTTTTCAAAAATGACATGTTAATTTTATTCATACTTTTCATGGAATTGGGATTACAAAAACTTCCTGCAAAAATACAGATTTAAGAATCTCTGAAAAACAATGTAGTGTAAGGAAACAAGGAGCTCACGACATAGCCATACTAATAGTACGGCGAGGAGAGAACGACGAAGTTGACGAAACAATACATGTTTTTCAGAGATTCATTAAGCCTCTTCGTCCACATCTATCGTCCCATATCCATCTTCATTCTTTCGCTTATACACAACATGAACAGCCCCATCATTTTCATTGCGATAGACAAAAAAATCATGCCCGATAAGCTCCATTCTATTGATTGCTTCTTCCTCCGTCATCGGTCGAAGTTTTTTTAATTTCTTGCGTTTCACAACATCCGACATCACCCCAAATTCATCCTGCGCAATCAAAACATTTTTCAATGTCGAAGACGGCAACCACTCCCCATCTTTCGTCCTTCTCTCCTCAGATTCTTTATATTTTTCTATTTGTCTTTCAAGTTTTTCGCAAACTTTTCTCAGCGCACCTTCCATCGATTCACCGCTTTCTTCAGCCCTAATGACAGCATGTGGAACATACATCGTAATCTCGATTTTGTCCTTCACAACTTTCACATGAACAATACTCGCCTCGTCATCAATCCGATTCGCATACTTCGCCAAATGTTCAATTTTTTCGCGAATAAAATTATCTTCTGTATCATTTACCCCAACCCCATCGCGATAAATTTCAATATTCATAAAATTTTCACATAAAAAATTAAGATTTCAGCCCACTCACCAAATCCATTAAAATAGAATAAGGATCCTCAGCTCTAACAACTCCTGAAGCCAATAAAACCCCACTCGCCCCAAGCGCCAATGCAATTCTCACATCTTCCCCGTCCTTGATTCCAGCTCCGACCAAAACCCTTCCGCTTCCAACCAAATCCACCGCTTTTTCTATAATCGCAGGCTCAGTTTTTGAAACAGATAAATCCCCGCCAATAAGTTCCGGAGGCTCAACCGCAACCAAATCCGGATTAAATCCGGAAATTTTCTTTGCCCTATCTCCATCATTCGCACAAACAATAACAAAAAGTCCTGCACGCTTCGCCGCATTTATACATTTCTCCAAATTTTCATTTTCAAGCTGAAATTCCGCATGATTCAAAATCGTCCCATAAGCCCCAACCCCTTTCACCATATCCGGCAAAATATGCCCGGTATGCCCGCCGTATCCCACAAAATCCGTATGTTGAGCAAAAACAGGAATAGCAACGGCCTCGCAAACTTTCACCAAATCGAGCGCAGAAACCGCAATACAAATATTCGCGCCGGTCTCTTTCGCAACCCGCTCATGAATTTTCGCTAAAACAACGGCACTTCCGCCCGTCCCTTGCTCATACGCCTTAAAATTGACCAAAATCAAAGGTAATTTCATGAAAAAATCATACTATAAACTCCCATCATAAACAACTTGCATAAAGAAGATAAGTTTGCTATAATACTATGATAACTTTAATAAAGCCCGAGAAAAAGGGCCCTAAAACAAAAACAAAAATGGCTATTAAAAAATTCCTAGATTGTATATCTAACTACAGTCAAAAACTCTCCCAAAAAGAGAACCGATTCGTGTATTTTGCTGAGGCAGAAAAACCCGCCCCAGCAGAAACAGAAAAAGAGCCAAAAGACATGAATCATGAAGAATTTACAAACTACCTTAAAGACAAAACAAAAGTAAGCATCGAAGGAACCAACCCCAATCAAAAATTCGTTTTCACTAAAGGAAAAGATAGCGGAAGTTTCCCATGGACCCAAACCTTCGAAAATAAACTTAAAGCACTAAACACTCCGGCAGAGATAACAACAGCCGTAAAAGAAGAATTCAAAAGAATAACAAAAGAAAACTCAAGAACCGAACAAGCAAGAACAAGCAACGAACCGGCAAAAGAACTAGACACAAAAAAAGAACCAGTAGAACTGCCAAGAGAAGCACAAAAAATATTTGAAGCAACAATAAAAAAAGCCGAAGAGACAAGAGCAAAGGCTAAAAAAGCATACGACAAAATAGCAACAGCGAACAAAAGCTCAGCTTCAGACCCAACACTAACACTCTCAAGTATAACAGAGGCTTTAGCCTCCGCAAAAACAGCTTTTGAAGCAAAAACGAAAAAAATAAAAACTTATAATCAAGTCGACTCATTTGGAAAATCCCTCTCAAAAACAGAACAAGGAACTTTTGGCACAAATAATAATTTAACCAATGGTCGAACAATCGACGAGAATGGAACAGTAGAACAAGGAGAATTTGACTCAACAAATGGAAGATTAAAAGGCCAAAGAATTAATTCAATGGGCACAATTTCCGAAGGAGAATTCCAATCAGGAAACTTACAAAAAGGAAGAACAATATTAACCTCTGGCGTCATTCTTCAAGGAGAATTTGATGAAAAGGGCTTTATCACAAAATATATAAAAATCGACCAAAACGGAAATATCACAAAAATACCAGCCGAAACCACTCCAGCACCAACTCCATCATCGGTCTCAGCAAACGCCCCAACCGCCGCTGCAGCCCAACCACCCACAGCAAAAGAACCAGAACTCACACAAGAATACAAAGCAAAACACGAGCAAACATTGAAAAAAGCCACAGCGACCAGAGCAAAGGCCGAAACGACTATAGCAAATTCAAATGAAGTTCTAAAAAAAGCCAAAGCACAATTAACACCATTAACCCCAGATGTACAAACAGCAATTGATGACGCAAATAAAGCCGCAGACAACTCCTCAAGTAAAGACGCCCTAAAAGGAAAAACTTACTCAGAAAACGCAACAACAAACCCACACCGCACAGAAATCGGGGAAAGAACAAACAACAAACTAACAAAAGGAAGAACAATAGACAGAAAAGGAAACATCCTAGAAGGAAACTTCGACCCCACCAGTAAACAAGCCTTAATAAAAGGACGAGCAATTTTACAAGACGGAACAATCTTCGAGGGAACCTTCGATCCAACAATTAGAAATTTGACAGAAGGAAGATCGATTTTACCGGACGGAACAATCTTCGAGGGAACCTTCGATCCAACAATTAGAAATTTGACAGAAGGAAGATCGATTTTACCGGACGGAACAATCATCGAAGGAACCTTCGATCCAAAGAAAAACCAATTAACGACCGGAACAAAAACTCTCACTAATGGAGAAGTTAAAACATGGAAAAATGGAACAGCAGAAGAAGCCGCCGCTGCAGCTCAACCGCCAGCCGCTCCAGCAAGCGCCCCAACCGCCGCTGCAGCTCAACCACCAGCCGCTCCAGCAAGCGCCCCAGCCGCAGCTGCAGCTCAACCGCCAGCCGCTCCAGCAAGCGCCCCAGCCGCAGCTGCAGCTCAACCGCCAGACGCTGTAACCGCACCCCCTGCCAAACCGGAATCTAAACCGGAAGTAACCACAGAAAACGAAGTTGTAAAAAATGCCGGTAACGTAGCAGATGCCGCCGCAATTGTGGCAGATGAAGCTGCAAAAAAAGCAGCTACCGCTGGAGAAAGAACGCCAAAAGCTGGAGAAAGAACAGCAATATATAGAAACAAAAAAGGAACATTGTTTACAGGTATAGTTAACGATCAAAACGAACTCGTAGAAGGAACAGCGGTAACTCCAAAAAATACAAAATTTGAAGGATTAATCGATCCAAAAACAAAACAAATCATATTTGGAAGAATAACATTGAAAACTGGAGAAAAATTCGAAGGAGAATTTCATCCAGCAAAAGGAGAAAAAGCAGCTCAGCTTAAAGAAGGAAGACATGTAAGCGCAGACGGAAATACAACAGAAGAAGGATTATTCGACAAAGATTCAAGCAAACTCCAAGAAGGCCGCCGAATAACAACAGTAGACGGTAAAAAACAAATTGAAGTCGGAAAATTCGACAAAACCACAGAGGTCTTAACAGAAGGAAGAAAAACATTCCCTGATGGCCATTCAGAAACAGGAAAATGGGATTCAAAGGGAGAATCAGATAAAACAAACATAAAAACAGCCGCCCCAGCAAAAGCACCAGAAGCAAAACCAAAAAGCCTTCCACTTCAAACAGCCATAGACAAGCTCTCTACCAAAACAAAAAAAGGCATAGTCATAACACCAGAAGCACTCGCCGACACAACCAAGCCGGACACACGAGAAATTTCCACAGAAACCCTTAATAAAATTGAAAAAACATCCCAAGAGATAATAGACGCCATCAAAAAAGGACGTAATCTACTGGAAATAACAGATAAACTTTGGGAATTACGCCAAACCCTAAAAACCGAATGCGAAAGCACCCCTATAAAGGAAATTTCATTCATATTAGATCCAGAAAAAAGAAAACTAAGCTGGAAGAAAGATCCACCTCCAGCATTAGGCTTCGGAAACATAGTCCCAGAAATCGAAGAGAAAATTCTAGAAATTAAGAAAAACACACTTTCGGGGGAAGAATATCAAGAGTTCATACAAGCAACAGAAACAGCAAGAAAAGACAGAAAAGAGCAAGAAAAAGAAAGAAAAAAAGAAACGAAATATTTCAATGAAATAACTAGAATAACCTCTTCTTCTATCCCTATCGACGAAAGCGTCTACAAATTAAAAGAAGAAGGCATCACCCAGAATTGGGACAACATGAGAGGCCACAGAAAAATAGAACAAATAATGACAGCCGGTCCGTTTAATCTACAAAGAGAAGCTGTCGGGAAAACAGTCTCAGCAATGATCACCGAAGATCTGGATTTCAAGATGTATTTCTCAGATATTTTCAAATTCATGGAAGGATTTCTGGGACTAAAAGGCACAAGCATTGACCCAAAACTCCTAAAAGATTCAAGTGAATTTGTAGAAAAATACAAAGAATTAATAGCTAAACCATCACTCACACCCGCAGAAGATAAACTTGTTCAAGAAATGCGTGACAAAGTTTACATACCTTGCGCAAGACTTTTGGAAGCAATACAAAATCTAAAATATATATCAAAAGAAAAAAAGAAAGAAGAAAGATTTGATGAAGACAAAAAGGAAGTTATTTTCACCTCTGAACAAGCAGAATTACCAGAGACCCAAAAAAAAATACGAAAAAATCTTTATACTCTCTGTTATTTTGAAAACAGAGAAATATCAGCATATGACAAAATAATGGGCTGGTTTGCAGATGCACAAGACACTATAACAATGGCCGATATAGACGGAAAAACTCGCGTAATAGATAAAGGCCTTTTCCGAAGCCATAGTGACCCCCAAGCCGCAATTCATGACATCTATAACAGAAAAGAACTCTATACCTTTAACGAAAAAGGACAAAAAATATTCGACGAAACTAAAGTCTTAGCTTACGTAAATAGAATAATCCGACTCGGAATCATAAACTTCGCAATGGCAAGAGAATTAAAGAAAAATCCAAAAGCAGAAGATATAAAAAAGATAGATACATCAAAACACGAAATCAAAAAATTGGAAGATATTAGCTCCTTGCTTCCCGAACAAAAAGACGCATTCCAGTTTGGATTCGTAGTGGACCAGCTAGGTCACGCCGCTGACACAATCAAAAAAGGAAAAGAGGCCATTGCCGAACTAGCAAAATATGATCCAAGATTCGAAGAAATAGGAAAACAATTAGAAAAGAATGGCGTACCAAAAAAACAAATTCTTGAAATCCAATCAACATCAATCGCAGGATTAGCAGGAAATTACGATAGAACTACAGGAAAATATGTATTCGGCGTAGGAGCAGGAACAAGAATGGCCCTCTCGGAAAACTGGAGCTTCAGTGCCGGAGGAGGAATAAACACAAAAGGCGACGGAGTAGTCGGTGTCGCACTAGACTACAAATTATGGAAAGGAAATGTTCCATTTACAAACAAACAATGGGAAGGACATGCCGGAGCTAGTATTGACTCAAGCGGAATAAATGTCGCCGCATCAGCAACAATAAAATTTGATAAACCTATAAATCTAACTGCATTTGCAGGAGCAAGATTGTCATTCAGCGATCTAAAAAACCCAGGATTTGGAGCGGGACTTGTGTTCTCTTGGGACGCACAAAGACAATTCCAACAAGACTTGAAAAAATCCGAAGCAAAATACGGACTCGAAGGAGACAATTGGGAAAAATGGAAAGAAATGTCAAAAGAAGACATCGAAGGAAGACATGAAGCATTAAAAAAAATGCCTAGAATCTGGACGTCAGTCGGAAAATTAGAAACAGACTACAGTCTTACCCACGAAGACATAGTCCACATGATGGATTCATTATCTTCAGAAATCACAAGAGGGACTTTGCAATCAGTAAGCTCCCCTTTAGGCATTATATGCGCAGCCGGAATAGCCGCCAGCATTGGAGGCCCAACCGGTTTTTCATTCGGAGCAATACTCGGAATAACAATAGGGTCATCTGAATATGTCATCCAAAACAGACGAGAATCTGCAAGGATGCTAAGCGAAATGTCCCAAGGAAGAACAAAAGTAGCATTCAGAAGAGCCATAAAAGAATCCGCACTAAATCAAATAGGAACAAGTGAAAGCTCTACGGCAGACCTTAGATCAATCAGTTCTTCAGTTATTAGCGGAAGAGATGGAGTACTGATGGCAAGAAGCGGCGAAAAAAAAGCTGATCTTGCCGCAGTAAAAGACCACTTCACCAGAACAAAAGATGCCCGCACAAAAGCTTTTACTGCGGCATCCAGCCCTGCCATCGCAGAATACAATACTATTCTCGCCGAATCGGAATTAAAACTTGTAGAAACAACTGAAGCAGACAGTAAAAAGAAAATACAACTTGTAATCTTAAACCCAGATGGGAAAGACATCGAAATAAATATTGATCCATTAATGAAAAGATTTGATCCAACCAAAAATACAGGCGTTTCTGTCGTATTCAGTGACGGAAAATTATTTGTCGAAGGAGACCTTTCTCTCCTCGCAATAAGCCGTGAAAGATTTATTCTTCCATTTAACGGATCTCCAGGCTCAGCAAGTATAAGAGATATAATTACAATCGGAGATGAAGATTCCGTAAGAGGAGGCCGAAACAGAGAATGGATTCAAAAAAATTCGAATTATCTCCAACAACTACACGGAGAAAGCAAATTCTATCTCATGGAAGAAAATACGGCCGAAGCTGGCGAAGAAAGACAGGAAAACCTCAGGAAAGAGAAAGATTACAAAGGATTCACTCCTCTAGAAACTGACAGAAAAAAAGAGAAAACGACCATTAAAACTTCATTAGAGGCCGCCAAAAGACAAGAGAAAGACATAGAAGAACAACAAACAGCTTATACAGAAATGCAGGCGGCAATCACAGCAATCCAGAAAACAGCCTATGAAAAGTTAACAAGAAGAATTTCACTAAAAACAGATCTTGAAACCTTAATGAAGGACAAAAACTTCCTCAATTCTTTTGAAAAGATCTTAAGCGACAATCAAAAAATAGCGGCACTGGTCAAAAGCAAAATAAAACCAGATCTCAATCTAAAAGAAATAAATTTCGCACTTTCATATCTCCCACACTTATGGTTTTCACCTGTCAATCTGAAGAGATTTAATAAACCAGAGAGACGCAAGAGAAGGAAAGGCCCAAAGAAAACCCCAGAGACACCAAACGAGAAAATATACAAATACATGCATATCCGAATAGGATTCGAGAAAAGAGAAGTCTTGATTCCAATGTTCGCAAAAAAATTAAAAGAATCGGGACTAAACAAAGGAAACGAACAAAAAGAAGCGGAAAGACTAGCAGAGATACTTGTTCAAAATATTTTCGCAGAATTAGACAAAAAATTATTAGATAAAGATAATCCTTTTAACCTTACAGAACTTCAAGCATCTGCAGAAAAAGTCCCACCAGAAACCATATTCGCATCAGGAACAAGAGAATACCAAACAGTCACAACGAAAAAAAGAACAAAAAGAGAAAGAAAAGGTGCAATAACAACAACAGCAAACATAGAAGACATCGGAGGATTTGGATTATTAAAAGGCACAATAAAACAATACGACTTAAATTCATCCGACCCTGATGAAAAGCTTATAGCAAAACTTCTTCTAGAACAATTAAGCCCAACAACAACGCCAGACAACATAGAAAAAGCCGAAGGTGTGGCAGAATTTTTACATAGACCTCTTTCATTAAAAGTTGCAAGTCTACCAAGCACAGCACTTTTGATGGACAAAGCAGAGTACAAATTGCTCATAAAATTATTTAAAAACCCAAGAGTAATTGAAGAAAAAAAGGCTAAAGAGAGCTATGTAAAAGCACTAAAAAGTTTTATAGCATGGGTACAAGAAGTCCGAGAATCTCAGCTATCAGGAACACCATTGATAAAAACACTACCAAATGGACTAAGCATAAGAATAACCCCAAAAGCAAAAGTAGTCAGCGGTGCATACTCTCAGTGTGCAAACCCAAGCTGGTACGCAAGTGAAGAAATAGAAGAAGAAATTCTTGGAGAATCAGAAACGAAAATCTTAGGAAAAGCCAGACGTCTAAAAGCAAAATACGCAGAATCAATAGAAGCAGTAAACGCAGAAGAATCAAAACACTTTGTAAACATATTCACCGCCGCCACAACCACCGCCTCAAAGAAACCACCGGAGACAGAACCAAAGACAGAAATAAAGAAAAATGCAACAGAAGGAGTAAAAACAAAAACATCCGTAAAAGCAGCAGCAAAGCCAACACCTGCAGAAATGGAAAGTGGAGGAGAAAACTCAAATTAAGAATAAATTAAAAAAAATAATAAAAAAACAAAACAAATGAAAACAACAAAAAAAATATTCTTATCCTTAGTATCGTTAACAGCGATACTTATCACCACTTTCTCAGCACTGGCAGTAGTTCCGTCAAAATTCACTCCATTTGAAAGGGCAACCAAGGAGTGTATAAACGACAAATGTGGAATCGACGGATTATCCTATCCAAGCTTCAATAGCTTCTTGAAAAACCCAAATATTGGATGGGATTGGACAAATAACACTGCAGACCCAAACGATCCACGTGCCGGAGATGAAAGAAATCTTCTCGTTGGAGAACTATGTAAAAAGGATACACAGTGTACAGCCCAAAATCCATACGATGCAGCCTACGACAACAAACTTACAGGCCTCCAAGATGGAGACACAATTAGATTTTCAATTTACTACCATAACAACGGGAAAGACGCCGATCCAAATACTGAAGCAAAAAATGTACATATCGAGATGAGACTAACAAACCCAGACGGAACATTAAAAATAGAAAATACAAAATTCCGTCCTCAAGGAGTTATCCAAGCAAAAAATAATTCCTACAGAACAAATTTTAATGATTCTGCTACCACAATAAAAAGTGGAACCGAAATCATATACACCGCCAAAGATGACATGGAAATCGACATGCCAAATTTTGATTTCACTTTAGAGCCGGTAGAAAATTCAGCCTACATTATAACAAACGAAAATTTCACTGGAACAGATGAAGACAAGAAAGCGATTAAAGTTTCAACAAACACAGATAATCCCACAATATTAACATTTAAGCCGAACAATGCCACTACAATAACAGCAAAAGCAACAGCAGTCATGAACAAAAATAATGGAAACATTTCCGTCGACATCGACCGTCTTCCCGGCTGTTTCCGATATAGTGGATTCGTTTATTTTGATGTAAAAGTCGTGAAGAAACCGGAACCAAAAGCTTCAATCTGTTCAGAATTAAAAATCACAAAAACAGAAATCAACGAACCAAAACTTCAGCTTCTACCATCATACAAAATCTCAGCAACTCCAACATTCGCTCCAAACAAAACAATCCCGCCCGCAACACAAAT
>PFOM01000032.1 GCA_002792535.1 Candidatus Peregrinibacteria bacterium CG_4_10_14_0_2_um_filter_38_24
CCTGTAAATCAACCTTCTTGCCTTTAGCAAGAGTCAAACAAAAATTATAAACCCTATCAACGTGAGCGCAATCATGCGCACTACAACTCATCATCTTCCCCACAATCAGCCTGATTTTCTTTAATTGTTCACCAAAATTCATATGTCGAAAGATTACTATACTATCAAAAGAACTGAAAGGTTTTTGTGAGCGCATTGCGTTAATTTTCATTAAAGACTGCTACACTATCAAAAGAACTGAAAAGTTTTATTTAGAACTCTAAGAAAGAATGGAAATATTCATTTGAGCGCATTGCGTTAAATTCAGAAAAAGACTGATTACTACAAAAAAAGCTTAAGCTCAAATGGATATTTCCATTCTTTCTTCCGGTATAATCAGAAACCTTTCAGTTCTTTTTAATGATGCGCTGTCGTCGCAATCTTCAAGAACACCAACGTCAAGAATGCGAACACAAGCGCCTGTATAAAGCCTACGAAGATTTCAAGGCCATAAAATGGCAATGGAGCCACATAAGGCACCAAGAAGGTTATTACGAGCAATAGAACCTCTCCAGCAAATACATTACCAAAAAGACGGAAAGAAAATGAGATCATTTTTGATCCTTCAGACATAAGCTCAAGAAGACCAACAAAACTTCCAACCGGATTTTTCAAAGGATTAATGAAGAACTTTCCACCGTATCCTTTCATCCCAAGCATAGAGAATCCAAAAACCTGACATGCAGTAACTGAGATTAACGCCAAAGCAAATGTCATATTCACATCAGCAAAAGTAGATCTCAAAATCGGAACCAAGACCATTCCTTCTTCCCCCATCTCCTCCCAAACTCCAATACTTCCAAACCCAGGAAGTAGCCCCATCCAATTCGAAACAATTACAAACAAAAATATAGTAGTAACTAAAGGAAAAAATTTCTTCGTTTTTTCAGTGTCCCCAACAATTTGATCAAAGAAATCAAACAGCCCTCCAATCAATATTTCCATAAAATTTTGTACTCCACTGGGAATAAGTTGATACTGTTTTTTCCTCAAAATAAGGGCAATAACAAGAAGAACACAAAGCGTAAACACAGAAGTAATATGCGTATTTCGAACAGCAAATTCCCCGATATGAAACACAGGTTCCGATGCTAATGTTGGTGGTATAAACTGAGCCATTTTCCTTAAATTATATTATTTTTTCTTAGGTTTTCCCATAACTACAATATCTTTCATCTTAACGTAAACGATTCCAAGCGCCGCAACCATCGAGAGAATAAATCCTACAAAGATAAATATCGGGAAACTATTTAAATATCTATCTAGCAACACTCCTCCCCCTCCAAATACCAATATTGGCGTTACAATCATAAATCCGAGGTTTAATGCGAGGCCATAAGCTGACCACATTTTCGCATCTTGTTTTTTAACATCCTCAGAATTTTTTGCCATTATCCTTGTGAGTTAAATGACGACCTTCCACCTCTTCTCCTTCTAACCACTTTCAACCTCGACAACGCTCTCTCAAGCTGAGCAACAGCCTCTGCATAAGATTCTATGTCAGTTCTCTTTTCTGCCATAATTTGTTTAGCTCTTTCATGAGCCTCCTTTGCACGTTCTTCATCAATCTCTAGCGACCTTTCCGCCGCATCCGTAAGTAAAGTCATCATCTCTCCTGTAACTTCCAAAACTCCTCTAGTGACATGAAAAAAATCCTCCTTTCCTGAAACTTTTATCTTAAGTTCCCCAGCCTTAACAGCCGAAATAATAGGAATATGATGCGGTAAAACAGTGATCTCCCCTTCAGTAGTCGGGAAAGATACAGATTCCACCATTCCTTCATAAAGGACTTTTTCAGGTGTAACTATTTTTAATTTTATTTCTTTCATATTTTATTATTTTACCTCATCAATTCCACCAATCATGTAGAAAGATTGCTCATCTTTATCGTCATGTTTTCCTTCCAAAATTTCCTTGAATCCACGAACAGTATCCGCAAGTTTAACATATTTTCCTGCACGTCCTGTGAATTGTTCAGCAACGAAGAAAGGTTGTGACAAGAATTTTTGGATCTTTCTGGCTCTCTTAACCGTCAATTTATCGTCCTCGGAAAGCTCTTCCATACCAAGAATCGCGATAATATCCTGCAAATCTTTATATCTCTGAAGAATTTTTTGAACACCGGAAGTGACTTGATAATGCTCTTCTCCAACGATATTTGCATCAAGAATTGTAGAGGTTGAATCCAAAGGATCCACGGCAGGGTAAATACCAAGCTCAGTCAAAGCTCTATTCAAAACCACAGTCGAATCCAAATGTCCAAAAGTTGTAGCAGGCGCCGGATCAGTCAAATCATCCGCAGGAACGTAAACCGCCTGAATAGATGTAATAGATCCTTTTTTTGTAGATGTAATTCGTTCTTGTAACGCTCCCATTTCAGTAGCCAATGTTGGTTGGTAACCTACAGCTGACGGAATACGTCCGAGCAAAGCCGAAACCTCTGACCCAGCCTGTGTGAAACGGAAAATATTATCAATAAAAAGTAGAACATCTTGTCCTTCCTCATCACGGAAATATTCAGCCATTGTAACTCCGGTTAGACCAACTCTTTGACGAACTCCGGGTGGTTCATTCATTTGTCCGAAGACCAAAGAAGTCTTTTCCAAAACTCCACTTTCCTTCATTTCATAGTAAAGATCATTTCCTTCACGAGATCTTTCTCCTACTCCGGCAAACACAGAAAATCCTCCGTGCTCCTGAGCAATATTTCGAATCAACTCCTGAATAATAACAGTCTTTCCAACTCCAGCTCCTCCAAAAAGTCCGACCTTTCCTCCTTTTACAATAGGACAAATCAAGTCAATAACCTTTATTCCAGTCTCAAGAACCTCAGTTTTAGTCGATTGATCTTCAAACTTTGGAGCAGGCCTGTGAATAGGATACATTTTCTTTGCTTTTGGAGCCTCTTTATCATCAAGAGGATTTCCAAGAACATCACACATTCTTCCAAGAGTTTCTCTTCCGACAGGAATTGTGATTGGCGCTCCGGTAGCCTTTACCTCTGAATGCCTTTGAAGACCATCCGTGGTTCCCATGGCAACAGTTCTAACTTCGTTTCCACCAAGATGCTGTTGTGTTTCAAGAACGAGTTTTTCGTCCCCAATCATTACTTCCAAAGCATCATAAATATTTGGTAATACTTCGCCTTCAAATGAACAATCCACGACAGCTCCGATGATTTTTGTTACTTTTCCTGACATATTTTTTTAAGTTAAGTTTATATTAAGAAATAGCGGCACAACTCGATGTAATTTCAGATATTTCAGCTGTAATCGCAGACTGTCGTGCTCTATTGTAAGTCAAAACAAGATCATCAAGTAAATCATCAGCGGCGCCTGTCGCATTTTGCATCGCAACCATTCTCGCCGCAAACTCACTCGCAGTCGTCTCCAAAATCGCTTGAAAAATTTGCATATTAATCATTTGAGGAACGATATTGTCCAAAATAAATTGTGGTGATGGTTCAAGTTTATACTCAATGTCTTTTCCCTGAATCTCAACAACTTTTGAAAACTTGGAACCAATCTCATTCACCATTTCTTTAAACACATCCACAGAAAATGGTAGAAGTGTACGACTAACAGGTTTTTGTTGAATAACAGAATGAAAATCAGGATAAATCATTACGATTTTATCATATTCCCCTTTCTCAAATCCCTTTACTGCAAGCCTTGAAATCATCATCGCATCATTAAAAGACGGATGCGCGGTAAAAGCAGGAAAAGCCATTTCAAGTTGTTTCCCCATTCTGTGTAAAAAATCCGCACCTTTCTTTCCTGAAGTAATATAATGAAGATTTGCAGTCGGATAAGCCTCTTCAAGACCTTTTATAGTATGTACGGCTTTCTTGAAAAGATTTGAATTAAGTCCTCCGCAAAGTCCTTTGTCTGTAGTAAAAAATAAAACCAAAACATTTTTCACCTCTCTCTCTTTCAAAAATGGATGCAAGTCCGCATGTTTTTTCGAAAGCTTCAACAAAACATGAATAGCCAAATATCCGTAAGACCTCAAATTAATCGCATTATCCGTGGCCTTTTTCATCTTTGAAGTCGCAACAAGCTCCATCGCCTTTGTGATCTGACGAGTGGATTTTACCGACTTAATCTTCCTTTTTGTCTCCTTACCGGAATTTGGCATCTCAAGTAATTATTTAGAATGTATATTCTCCATTAAACTGAGTCAAAGCGTCCTTCAAACTCTTCTCTGTATCAGCAGAAATCTCTTTTGATTCTTTAATATTTTTCAAAATTTCAGGATGGCTTGCTTCCAAAAATTTATAAAGCTTTTGCTCATACTCATTCACTTTTTCAGTAGGAACATGAGACAAATAATCATTAATACCTGCGTACAAAATCACGACTTGTTTCTCTACTGCAAGCGCAGAATATTGTTTTTGTTTAAGGATTTCAGTCAAACGATCTCCTTTGTTCAATTGCTTTCTCGTAGCCTCATCCAAATCAGATCCGAATTGCGCAAAAACAGCAAGCTCACGATATTGCGCAAGCTCAAGTTTTAACTTTCCTGCAACCTTTTTCATAGCTTTGATTTGAGCCGCAGATCCTACACGGGAAACAGAAATACCGATATTAAGAGCAGGACGAATTCCTTTGTAGAAAAGATCTGACTCAAGGAAAATCTGTCCATCTGTAATAGAAATTACGTTTGTAGGGATGTATGCAGACACATCACCGGCCTGAGTTTCGATGATTGGTAAAGCTGTAAGCGAACCTCCACCGTATTGTGGATCAAGACGACAAGCTCTTTCCAAAAGTCTTGAGTGAAGATAGAAAATATCTCCAGGATACGCTTCACGTCCGGGAGGTCTTCTAAGCAAAAGCGAAATTTCACGATATGCCCATGCATGTTTTGAAAGATCATCATAAACTACAAGCACATCTTGTCCTTTGTCCAAAAAATACTCACCCATCGCACATCCGGCAAACGGAGCAAGATAAGTAAGCGCAGCAGGATCAGAAGAAGAAGTCCTCACAACAATCGTATATTCCATCGCTCCATTCTTTTCAAGCTCAGCAACAATCTTCGCAACTTTTGAATCTTTTTGTCCAACAGCAACATAGATACAAATCATATCTTGTCCTTTCTGATTGATAATCGCATCAATAGCAATCGCAGTTTTTCCGGTCTGACGATCTCCGATGATAAGCTCACGCTGTCCTCTTCCAACCGGAATCATTGAATCAATCGCCTTAATTCCTGTTTGCACAGGAACATCAACAGATTTTCTCTTAATAACACGAGGCGCAACTTTCTCAATAGGATAAAATTTATCAGTTTTGATGTCTCCTTTTCCATCTTGTGGCACTCCAAGTGAATCAACTACACGTCCAACCAATGCTTCTCCCACAGGTACAGACAAAATCTTTCCCGTAGTTCGTACTTCATCTCCCTCTTTAATTCCTTCATCCTCTCCAAGAATAATCACACCCACAGAGTCTTCCTCAAGATTCAAGGCAACTCCAACTTGTCCATTGGAAAACTGCAACATTTCTTGAGATTTCGCATCGGAAAGCCCTGAAATACGTGCAATTCCATCTCCAACCTCTGTAACATATCCCACTTTTTCCACTTTCGCAGAAGAGTGAAATTTTTCAATTTGTTCTTTGAGTGAGGATAAAATTTGATCTTTAACTTCCATATTTATTATGTTTTAAGCATTAACAATTTGAGATTTTAGTGTTTTTAGACCAGTAAGAACTGTGCCATCTATAATATAATCTTCAAACTCTATTTTCATTCCACCGATAATATCGGCATCTACTTTTACTTCAATACTAGCTTTTCTGTTAAGAGCAGAACTCAAAAGTTTTTCCAAATCTTCTGTTTCCGCATCATTAAGCTCATAAGGGACTGTAACTTTACAGAAAACTTTTCCATTCTTTTTCATCCATTCGCTAAAAAAAACCGGAGCAAACTGCTTAATAAGTTTACTTTGTTTTCTTTTAACAAGAAGTTTCAAAAGATTTTGGATTCTTTCATTTATAACGGCACTATCTTTCTCACCATGCAGCGAGTCTGTCAGCGCTTGTGCGTATTTTTTAAGTGATATTCTCATAAGAATTTTAGTCCTTATTCTAATTTTGATGATACAATTTCCTTTCTTATTGCGTCTTCAAGCCTTTTTTGGTCAGATTTCTCAAAATCTTTCTTCAAGATTTTTTCGCAAACCGCCACGATAAGAGTAGATACTTCTTCTTTAACATCTTTAAGCATCTTTGCCTCTTCAGCTTTAAGTTGAGCTCTATATCTTTCTGCCAATCCGGAAATTTCCTTTTTAGCATTTACTAGAACCTGTTCCCTTTCGATTTGCGCCTCAGCCTTCGCTTTTTCCATGATTTCCATTGCCTTTTTACCGGCATCAGCAATCACCTGCCTCCTCTCTTCTTCCATTTTCACAACTCTCTCTTCTATATTTTTGGTATCCTCCACGTTTTTCTCGATCATTTTCTTTCTTTTATCAAGAAGAGCAAGGATAGGCCCGTACGCAAACTTTTTAAGGACAATAAGTATAATGACGAAATTGACGATTTGGGCAAGAATGAGTTTAACATCAATACCCAGCTTTGAAATAAGCTCCATCTAATTTTGGATTATTTTTTTAGAGAAATCATTAAAAACGATGTAATACGAGGAAACAAGAAGCTTCTGCACGAACCGTACATAATTGTACGGTGAGAAAGAAGCTGCGAAGTTGACGAAATAGTACACGTTTTTCATGATTTTTAAACGAATTTGATGATAAGTGCAACGACAAGGGCATAAATAGCAATAGCCTCACAGAAAGCGATAGCCAAAATCATAGCTGTCTGAATAACACCAGCGGCTTCCGGATTTCTTCCCATAGCCTCAAGAGCCTTAGACGCAAGAAGACCAATAGCCAACGCAGGCATAGCTGAACCAACCGCAATAGCCAAGGCAACATATAAATTCTTATCCATTTTTACAAAGGGTTAAATATATAATAGTTTTGTAAAGTGATAAAGAATATAAAGGTATTTATATAAAAATCAAGACCTCTTAGAAGACTTTTCAATAATCAAACCCAACGTGTCAAGCCAAACAGAGATAAAGATTAAAGACAAAATCAAGAACAACGCCGCGAACAAAATAAAAGAAATTCTAAAGAAATTTATACAGCTTCAACCGAAGCATTAAGACCGTCAGCCACAATTTTCACACAATTTGCTCCATCGCAATTCAAAACATAAAGATTGTAAAACAAAGCAACTCCTCCATTGTTCAAAGCCTGCATCGCAGGCCTGGACTGCGCATGATCAATTGATGCTTTTGGCAAAGGAAGATGCGCCATCATACGCGGCAAACAATCACTCAAAGTCAACGGTTGCGTTAAAACATCAAGCTCAAGATATGCGGCATAAGAAACCCCGGGATTCTCTTCCTCAAACCTTCTAAAATCACCCCTGCTCTTCTTCCCATGAACGCAAGGAAGCACAATACCCTCCGGTGGAGTAACGCCAAAATTCCTAAATCCTCTACTATTTCTTTGATCAAAAACCTTCTCCATATCGGCGATAGAACACCTAGCAGGCCTCTTATCCGCAAAAAACTTAACTTGAGTAAGAAATACTCCTTCTTTTTTTTCTCCGGGAAGCACACCATCTTTTACTCTTCTATTACTTCTATTCCATTTTACAAATTCATACTGCAAAGCTCTGTCACTAGGAAAAACACCAGCCCCCCTGATAAGATTACTAAGAGCAAGACCTTCTCTTGCCTCAGCCTCAAGAAAAGCACTATCAGCAAATGGACTAAAACCACAAATATCAGCTATGGGTAAAGCTCTATCATGAAGAAAATCACAAGAAAAAGAATCCCCACTTTCAGCATGACTAATGCCACCATACTTCAAGTCTACACATGAAACACCCGGAAGATTCGGATGCTCGGTAACAAGCCCCCTAACAACCGTTCGTTCCCCAACCGTAAGCAACGGAGAAACAGAAAGAGTTACCTCTTCAGGATCATAATATCCACCTTCCTGCTTAGAATAAGCCGCAATTCCAAGATCACGACACTGGACCTTAACTCTACGAATAAGCTCATCAACATCTGAAAGCTTTCCAACCTCAGTAGGCATCACATCAATCAATCAATCCACAATAATCATTTCGTTCACTAGAACGAACAACAACATTATCCGTACAAAAAAACTCACAAGCAAGCCCCAAAGCCTCCTTCACCCTTCCATTAATTTTATCCCCTATGCGAAAAATAATTGAAGGCACAAGAATTCTCTCATCAGCCAATTCAGGAACATACTTCCTTAAAAATTCCAAAATCCCATGTTTCCCCCCCCAATCCAGTATAGCCAGTTCCAATTCAGAACCCATTGTCTCACACATACTTTTACGAATAAAAATACCGGTATACGATACTACGACAATCCTAAAGGAATGTCAAGAGAAATCAAGCACAAAATTGAACAGTACACAAACATTTAGGACACCGTGGTAAGGTTAAGTCGAATAACATAACCAAAACAACGATGTAAGTAAATCGACGTCAACAGTCTCGGCAAGCATTGATTTGAAAGCTTTGATAAGCTCGTGAGGTAAATTTTGAATGATCTTAATGGCCACAGGTATTCACGAAATTATCAAGCTCCTCAAACCGTTTTTCCGCATGTTCGCTAGTGATATTAGGAGGAATAACATCAACAAAAATAGCTTTAAGTTTTTTTTCGTTCATCCCAGCTATAATATGTTGATTTGGATAATTTTAAAAGGAACTATTCATTTTCAGATTCTCCTTTTTTATATTCCTTTTGTGTCTTGCTCATTAAATTCTCCAAAAAATCACCATAAAGACGACAAGCTGCCAAAGTTTTGTAGTCGCCGTCCGCCTTAGCGTTTTCTCTTATTTCTTGGAATTTTTTAACAGCCGTCAAATTCTCCATTCTGGAATTTAACCTTTTTATTGCTTCAGGTTCTGTCCCATTATCCCACATATCATTTTTTGCGTCTTCAATTACGTTAATAATATCGCCGTGAATCTCCCCAAGTGCCGGAATTTTGTCGGCTATTGATTCCAGGCTTTTATTTACCTTATCTTTAAATTGCTCCAAAGTATCACTTTCAAATGCATCCGTCTGCTCTTCCATAACAGTGGTTTCATCCGAAAAGTACTTCGTTAGGGCAAGTTTAATATGTTCCTGTTCGGTTTCATATTTCTTTTGATCTTCTTTAAATTGTTTGGCTTCTTCTGCTGCAGCTTTGCGGGATTCATCCTCATAGGTATTACCGGTGCTTGACTTGTAATTGAGCTTTTTGTCAAAATCATCAAGTTTATAGTGCACTGGCCATAGAGGGTAGTCGTTATCCAACGTGAATCCCTCTTTGTTAGGAATAAATACATAAAATTGATTGACCTGATATCCGGAAAAAAGTATTGGAACAACTTCTCTATAGATCATGTCGGATTCCCAAAATTGTCTTTCTGTCAGCGATGGATTTTTTGCTTTCAAAAATGGCTTAATAAAATCATTAAGCTGCCGTTTTACGAGATTATAACTTTCCTGTGCCTTTTCTCTAGCGGCTTCTCTAGCGGCTTCTTTAGCGGCTTCTTTGGGCGATATATGCCTCCGTCCTCTGGTACTAATCAATGTACCGGCAAGGTCTATGGCCATATTGAGGCGATCCACAAAAGATTTAGGCTTTTTGCTTGGTCCTTCAGGTTGTTGATTCGGTTGTTTATTTAGTGTCATTTTTTTTGGTATTATATGAGTAAAAACTTAACCTTTTACACCTTAATTATAGTATTTCCAATGGCTTTTTGCAAACTACTGTGCGGGCTTTTATAAACAGTACACAAACATTTAGGACACCGTGGTAAGGTTAAGTCGAATAACATAACCAAAACAACGATATCCAAAGTAAAATTACTCAAAATCAGGCAAGAAGTAAAAGAAAAAGCACTGGCAAAGATGAGATTGCAGTGGTTTAAGGAGTTCAAGAAGGTTAGGAATGTGACTACCGTATGCGAAAAGTTCGGAATTAGCAAAAGCGTTTTCTACTATTGGAAAAGTAGATTGGATTGAAATCCAGCGGAAAAGGTAAGGGCATTTCAAAAGTGCAGAGATTGATTTCGTATTCGAGTTTACCTGGAGATTGCATCCCGAGATCACAAAAATACATCCTTTCACTCTTCAATGCGCTCTTTACGGATATGAGCACAAATCGATCCCTCCGGCTTATCCCAGAGCCAATTCCCATGTTGAACGAACACACAGAATCGATGTTGAAGAAGTTTATAAAGGAAAAACCTTAAATATTTCAATGAAAAACGTCCACACAAATCAAAACATTTTCTCTCTCCTCTCAAATTCGGAATCATTAAATTCCGCCTACATAAACAAAAACTCAACTACAGTGTCCTAAATGTCTGAAACTACTACGCCGTAATGGTTCAAATCAAGCATAAAAAAGCCCCACCACGTTACCGCAATGGGGCCTTTCAATTTACACACAAACTCCTAATAATTAGGCTTCACATATTTCGCAATGAATTCACCATTAAGGCTTGAGCTTGAATCCTTAGCCGTTACCTTTCCGCAAACATAATCCGTTCCAACATATGTAAGTTCTACTTTTCCATTATCATCAAAAACTCCACCAGACAATTTTTCTGTAGAGATATTCAACCAGCTAAGTTGGTTATTTTCAGCATCTTTTCTGTAATTCCAAGTTCCTACTGCCAAAGGAGCTTTATCTTTTGTACTAAGATCAAAATAAACATGAACATCTGTACCGCTTATGTCAGCAAATGTATTTGCTGGATCGAATCTATCGTAATTCGCAAAATGGAAATACCCCTTGTCCGCTCCACCATCAATAAACCAAGAATTTTTGCTAGGAAAAGTTACATCCCCTGCTTCTTTAGACTGTGCATTCAAAGTTGTCTGTTGAGGGCATCCAACCGGAGCATTAGCGATAATATTCGCATCAACTACAGGAACAGAAGCAACCGGAGCCTCAGCCTTGCTGCAACCCACCAAAACCAATGCCGTAAGCATTGAAAGCGCAAAAAACTTTTTCATAAGTTAAAATTAAAAATAAAGATTACCAAAAATATAACAAAATATTAATTTATTTCCTAGCCCAAATCATACCCATTCTACTATCATAATGAGATTTTTTCACTTCAACTTTATATCCATATTTCTTCAAAATATTCACAAGCCTTTCCGCCCTCATTTCAGGCAAAAACTCATGATATTCAAGGCAAAAAGATTTTATTTTTTTGAAAATTTCCGTGCCACCGACATACGAATCCAAACTCTCAAAAATCTCAAATTCCGCCCCCTCACAATCCATCTTCACAAGATCCACGAAACCGCATCCCTCCCTCGCTAAATGCTTCTCGACAATCGTCTGTAAACTCACACAATTCACTTTCTTTGAAACGCCTTTCCCAACCACACTATGATTATGTGAATCCTCACTCAAAAAAAGCTCACACATACCATCATTTCCATTAACTGCAACATTCTTCGCAAACACATTTTTCACCCTATTCATTTTCAAATTTTCCTTTAATACCACAAAATTCTTCTCCTCAGGTTCATACGCAAAAATTTTTACCACACTATTCAAAACACTCGCATAAATCGAAAAATAGCCTTTGTGCGCACCAATATCCAAAATCGCACCACTCGCTTTCCTCATCACTTCATCACACACCCCATAATCCCTATCCACAAAAATTTCCTCAAACACAGAATTATCCGCATCAGTCTCAACCAAAACCTCAACGTCCTTCCCGAAAATTTTCACATGTTTATTCATGCCGAAACAATATCACTTAAATATCTAAAATTCCAA
>PFOM01000024.1 GCA_002792535.1 Candidatus Peregrinibacteria bacterium CG_4_10_14_0_2_um_filter_38_24
GGCTTCACCCAAATTTTTCTTCCACTTCGTTCCAGAAAAACTTCGTATATCCCTAACGTTAGCTGAAATATTCCTTTTCTTTTTTGGGCTATCGCCCAATTGTTTTAAAAAAATTTTCAAATTTCTTTTTCTTTCATTATAGAGGGGATATAAGGAGTTTTCTCCGCTTCGCTCCGAAAACGTTTTATAAAAATAGTCTAATCAGAGTACAATAAGATCAAATAACCAAAATTATTATGAAATTAGGAATAATCATCAGCCAAACAAATCCAGAAACGAACTGGAATGCTTTGCGTTTAGCAAATTTTGCTCTCAAGCAAAGCGACGAAGTTAAAATTTTTCTTATTGGAGAAGGTGTAGAGTATGAAAGAAGCAGTTCGGAAAAGTTCAACATCCAAGAACAAATAGCGGAATTTTTGAAATCGGAGAAAGCAATAGTTTTGGCATGTGGAACCTGTCTAAAATCGAGAAATCAAGAAGCTACTAATGCCTGTCCGATGAGCACAATGAAAGATCTATATACGCTTGTTCAAGAATGCGACAAAGTTCTAACCTTTTAATCTCAAGCCTATGAAAAAAATACTTACGCTCGCAATCTTAATTTTTGCTTTCAGTTTTTTTGTTCCGGCGCTCTCACTTGCTCAGGGCATGATGGATTTTAATAACACAGCAACACAAAGTGATGACGGACATACCGCGCGCGAAGAAGCCGAGGGAAAAGAAATCTGGGGTAAACTTCAAGCTGGCGAATTAAAATGCGAAGATTTGACCGATGAAAATTTTGGAGCACTTGGCGAATATTTTATGGGGCAAATGGCCGGTGATTCGCATGAAGCCATGAATAACATGATGATTCAGATGATGGGTGAGGAAGGCGAGGAAGAAATGCATGTTGCTATGGGTAAAAGAATGAGTGATTGCGAACCAAACGCGGCCATACCCCAAAACATGATGAATAGTGGCATGATGGGCAACTGGTCAAACTCGTCAGCGCTAAATAATAATTTTACTAACCCTATGTCTATGATGAACTTTGGTTTTGCGCCTTTTGGCTGGATTTTTATGATCCTTTTCTGGGCTTTAGTGATTGCCGGAATTGTTGCTTTGATAAAATGGATAGCCGGTCAAAATAAGGCCGAGAGTAAAAATGCCAAAACTGCCCTGGATATTCTCAAAGAGAGATATGCAAAAGGCGATATCAATAAGAAAGAGTTTGAAGAGAAAAAGAAAGATTTAAATTAAGGTGTTTGGGGCTTCGGGCATTCCCCCCCCTTTAATTCCCCTCTGCCCTTCGCCCCAAACGAAAAACAAAATCAGATCTTCTTTTGTAAGAGCAATTTCTTTCAGAAATTAAAGGAAAACATGTACATCATCTAACTAGCTATATCCCCTATACCAAGAAAATTCACCTGTTGTTACATTTCCAACGACACTTTTTTGTTGACCTATAAAAAAACCAAGCCCATAATCCAAACGAAATCTACTTACAAGAATTATGAAATTCGGAAAAGAATATTTAGGAAAATGGGTAGCGATAGACAAAAATAAAGTCATCGCAAGTAACAAAACTTACAAAAAAATTAGGAGAGAAAAAAAGTCAAAAATTCAGCTATGCACTGATCCCCAAAGGTGCAATTTAAAATAACACAAACCTTAACCTCATCAATATGCTCCAAGTCCTAACCGTAATCGCGCCACTATTTCTCATAATTTTTGCTACAGCAATCTTGCAAAAATTCACAAACCTCGGCGACGATTGGTCAAAAGTTCTAAACGCCTTTGCTTTAAAAATCGGTCTACCGGTTTTGATTTTTTCTGCACTTTCGAAAGCACCATTCTCGTTTTCAGCTCAATCATCCCTAATAATTTCAAATTCATTATTTATTGTCGGCAGCCTTTTATTAGCTTATTTGATCGGAAAAATTCTGCGTTTAGAAAAACAAATGTTTGCAACATTATTCATTTGTTTCGTTTTTGGTAATGTCGCATTTCTTGGAATTCCAGTATTAACTCAAGCGTCAGGAAATCAAATACTTCCAACCGCCACCCTAATCGTAGCCATTTATTTATTCTGGATGTTTACAATTGGAATAGGCCATTTGGATTATTCAATCACAAAAAACAAAAAAGACGTCGCCACCAACATCATAAAAAATCTTTTCTTTAATCCACTTCTAATCGCAGTAATTTTGGGAATAATAGCCGACAGCTTAAAATTGGCAATTCCTACAATGGTAATAAAATCACTAGAAACGATAACAGCCTCCGTCACTCCAGTCGTATTGGTTGTAATTGGACTTTTCATTGGCAAATCCAAATTCGGAAAACTCACAGATTGGTTTCCAATTATATTATTTTCAATCCTAACTCTAGAGATATTGCCGGCAATTTTCTACTTCGGCGCAAAGCTTTTCGGATTCTCTCCAAGCCATTTTTCAAGCTCAATCATCCAAGCCGCAATGCCCCTCGCAATCACCCCTTTTGCCCTAGCGGATAAATACAAATTGAACAAAGATTTCATCGCCCGTTCAATCGTGCTAAGCACTATCCTGTCAGCAATATCCATACCATTCTGGATCTCAATATTGTAAGACCTACTAAAGTACAACGAAAATACATATATCTACGAAAATTTCCCTTGCATTACCCTAAATTCTCGTATATATTTCCTTGCGCTGTCGTGCGCGAATAATTCTTGCGTATTAAGCCGACATCAAATCACTCATCTATTATTTTAACAATTACCAATATGGCAGAAGGAGTATTCGTAAGAAATAAGCCACACATGAACGTTGGTACAATAGGCCACGTTGATCATGGTAAAACTACACTCACAGCCGCAATCACTATGGTTGCTGCAAAAAACTTCGGAGGCGGAAACAAGGCGGTAGCATACGACCAAATTGACAACGCTCCTGAAGAAAAAGCTAGAGGTATCACGATCGCTACCTCACATCAAGAGTATGAAACACCAAAGAGACATTACGCTCACGTGGATTGTCCTGGACATGCCGATTATGTTAAGAACATGATCACTGGAGCCGCTCAAATGGATGGAGCAATCCTAGTAGTTTCAGCCGCAGACGGCCCTATGCCACAAACTCGTGAACATATCCTTCTTGCCCATCAGGTTAACGTTCCATACATTATTGTTTTCTTAAACAAAATGGACATGGCGGATCCTGAAATCGCAGATCTTTCAGAAATGGAAATTCGTGAACTTCTAAATAAATATGAATACCCTGGCGACACAACACCTATCATCCGAGGATCAGCTCTAAAAGCAGCTGAAAATCCGGATGATCCGGCAGCAGCAAAACCAATTCTTGATCTTCTTGAAGTTTTGGATACATACCTTCCGGACCCGGTTCGTGAACTAGACAAACCATTATTGATGTCAGTTGAAGATGTCTTCTCTATCAAAGGAAGAGGAACAGTCGCAACTGGAAGAATCGAAAAAGGAATTGTCAAAGTAAATGAAGAAGTTGAAATCATTGGAATTAGAGATACAAGAAAAGTTACAGTTACCGGTGTTGAAATGTTCAAGAAGAGTCTTGATCAAGGACAAGCCGGAGATAACGTAGGTCTACTTCTACGTGGAATTGAAAGAGAAGAAATTGAAAGAGGACAAGTTATTGCAAAACCTGGGTCAATTACTCCTCACACACAATTCGAAGCTGAGATTTACGTACTTACAAAAGATGAAGGTGGAAGACATACTCCATTCTTTAAAGGATACAGACCACAATTTTACATCCGAACTACAGACGTTACTGGGGCTTTCGAGCTTCCGGCAGGAGTTGAAATGGTTATGCCCGGAGATAACGTAAAAGCGGTTATCACACTTGGAGCACCTATCGCTCTAGACCAAGGAACACGTTTTGCTATCCGCGAAGGTGGCCGAACAGTCGGAGCCGGAGTAGTTGCAAAAATCCTAAAATAATTGGATTAAAAAGACTTTCAAAAGACCCCCTCAAAAGGAGGTCTTTTTTGTACACTATAAATAAAACTCTACGCCTCTATTACTCCACCAGCCTTAGCCGAAGTTTCGGCAACAACATTCCCAACTTCCCCACGAACTGTTCTTTCAAAAAATTCAACAGACATTTGAACCTCCGGCAAAAACCTACCAGGAAAAGTAAACACATCAATTTCAGGAACCTTCGCAAAAGCGGCCTTAATTGCGTCATTCATCAACAACCCCTTCATCACCAATAATGGCTTCCCATTCAGGGTCTGAAAAAACAAAACAGGCAACTGCATATTTATAGGAATATTAAGTTTCTCGAAAAAAACCACACACATAGCCTCCAATTTTTGAGAACATTCAAAAGCATCAGGATTTCTCGAATTAAGAGAATCTCTATGCATCTGTAAAACATCCAAAGACTTACCAGCGTTAACACCAGAAGGTTTCATTAGAGAAACAGAATCAAGAGATCTAGCCATAAAAACACCACCAACAGAAGCCTCACCACCATTACTTCCTCCATCACCAGGAGCAAAATCACTCATATTTTTTTATAATTATTTGAATTTACGTGAGAGGGATTTTACCCGGTATATTCAAAAAATCAAGTGATTAAAACCAAGCAGCTAAAACTATGCATTTTCATCATCTACAGGAAAGAATCCCTGACTTTCCTCATCCCCTAACGCTCGACCAGCTCGACCTTTAACCACATCAACTACAGCTTCAGGCCCAAGATTCATATCTTTTCTAGGCAAAACCCTGGTAACCTCCCCAACCGCACTTGAACTCGCAGGCACTTCATCAAAGATACCAACAGGCAACTCCAAATCAAAAACCGCACCACTCGATGCGACCTTGAATCCTTCAGTAGAACAAAGAGTAGAAAACAAAACTTCTTCTTCCCCTTCCTTCCCGACAGAAACGACACCATCATTCAATCCTTCTATCCTTATAAATCGCCCCTTTCCTCCGGTAATAACAGAAAAATTCAATTGTTCCGGAACAACATCAATATTCACATCTTTAAAAGTTCTGGACAGAAAAGCCTTAAAACGCGTGACTAATGCCGCTTTCGCAGAATCAATCCTCTCACATAATCCAGCAGAATCAACATTACTCATATCCTCAACTCCTTGACTCATCCCCTCTCGCGATTCACCCATAGCGAAAACATCAGGCTCAGTCAGAGGAGACCTCCTCCCCACGTTAACATCCTCAACAGGAAAAGCAAAACTGGAAGGATCCTGTATTCTTGGAGGCAAAACCACTCTCGAATCACCATCATCCGGTCCTTTTGGCGCACCTACCGTCATAAATTCATTTTAATAAATTATTACAACATTATACCCCAAAATGGCTACAATATCAAACAAAACCCCCCCACACAAACCCAATCAAATCAACATTTTTCTTGACTTTCATCCAACCATACTTTATAAATCCATTACAAAATTGATTTCTTGTTTTTAAGGAATCGCTCGCGGCCTTCACCAAAAGTGAACACAGCGGGACAGCTCAACATTATAAGGATATAATCATCCGATGCGAAAATCGCAAATATAACCGAGCTAAAACAATCTCGGTTTTTTTAAAATTTATATAACAACCAAAAACATGGCAACAAAGCAAAAAATCAGAATCAAAATCAAATCATTCGACCACAGAGTTATCGATGAAACAACAAAACTAATCATCGACACTGCTGAAAGAACAGGCGCAATCATCGCCGGTCCAATTCCACTTCCAACAAAAATTGAAAAATTCACAGTAAACAAATCAACATTCGTTCACAAAAGATCACGTGAACAATTCGAAATCAGAACTCACTCAAGACTTATCGACATCCGCGAAACCACACCAAAAACAATCGAATCACTTTCAAATCTAAACCTCCCTGCCGGAGTACAGATCGAAATCAAAATGTTATCCGAGGACTAAAAATAATTAAATCACGCCAATGCCATCAATATTACCCGAATATATTGCTAGTTCCTTTTTGTTCAAATTAATAATTGCAAGCTTACTTGGCGCGATCATCGGACTAGAAAGAGACATCCATGGCCGAGCCGCAGGCCTAAGAACACATTTGCTTGTCAGCTTGGGCTCAGCTGTATTCATGGTTTTATCCGAATCTATCGCAATCTCAAGCTCGACACTATTCGCCGATTCCGCATTAAGAGCTGATCCCACCAGAATCGCCGCACAAATAATTACAGGAATTGGTTTCTTGGGCGCCGGTGTAATCATAAAATCAGGATCATCTATTCGCGGCCTTACGACCGCGGCCTCTTTATGGCTTACGGCTGGCATCGGAATGAGCATAGGAGCCGGATATTTCGACATCGGAGTCGCCGCAACATCAATAGGTTTATTTACTCTTGTAGGATTAAGCAAAATTGAAAAAATTTATCCAAAAGATTCCTACAGAATCCTAGAAATATTAACTTCAAACGACACCGACCTTTCAGGCCTTATAAACTTAATAAAGCAAAAACATATCAAAATAATGCATCTCGATAAAGAAAGAAACTATATCGAAAACACGATGAAAGCCAGCTTTACAATCAAACTGCACCACAAAGGCATAACTGATAAATTATCACACGAATTAATAGCTAATTTGGAGAAATCGAAAATCAAACTACTGGCAATAAAGTGGAGCCATTAAAAAACAGAGCCACTCCACCAAAAAAATCTATTGACTACCCAAAAACACATCTGTATATTCTAACGGCAATTGACTAGCAAGTTAACAAAGTTTCAAAGGGTTTCAATCGAAAATCTTTTGAATCTTCCCACCTAAAGGGATTAACCAATACAAATTATGTCAGGAATTATCGGTAAAAAAATAGGAATGACTCGTCTTATACAAGATGATGGCCGCGTGATCCCAATCACTGTTATACATTGCGAACCTAACGAGGTTACGCAAATAAAAACAGTAGAAAAAGATGGATATCCGGCGATAGTCCTAGGTTTTTCCAAATTAAAGAAACCTACAAAGACTAAGAAGTTCGCTCATTCAAAAGAATTCAGAATCACGGCCGAAGAAACTTTCGCTAAAGGAGACTCAGTAACATGCGAATCATTAAAAGACACGAAAGAAGTAATAGTCGTCGGAGTTTCAAAAGGTAAAGGTTTTCAAGGTGTAATCAAGAGGCACAATTTCGCCTGCGGACCTATGAGTCATGGAAGTCATCACCACAGAGAACCGGGATCAATCGGAGCAAGAGCAAAACCGGGAAGAGTTGAAAAAGGAAAAAAATTACCTGGACGCATGGGAACAGATCAAGTCACATTACACAAAGTTAAAGTCGCTTATCTGGATATTGAAAAAAACTTGGTCGGCCTAAAAGGCGCAGTCCCGGGATCAAAAGGAGGAATAATAATCATAAGAAAATAATAAAACATGCAAGTAGATCTATATAAACAATCAGGAGAAAAAGCCGGAACACTCGAACTTCCAAAAGAAATGTTCTCTGCTCCGTTCAATAAAGACCTGATTCACC
Source organism: Candidatus Peregrinibacteria bacterium CG_4_10_14_0_2_um_filter_38_24 (assembly GCA_002792535.1). Classification (GTDB taxonomy): domain Bacteria; phylum Patescibacteriota; class Gracilibacteria; order UBA1369; family LOWO2-01-FULL-3; genus UM-FILTER-38-24. Next base: position 7,483 of record PFOM01000024.1, read on the forward strand.
AAGCGCTTGTAAGGCAAACCGCAAACAGAAGAATAAATCTTGCAAACACAAAAACAAGAGAATTCATCCGTGGAGGTGGAATCAAGCCACGCGCACAAAAAGGAGGAGGTCGCTCAAGACAAGGATCAATCAGATCCCCACAATGGAGAGGAGGTGCAGTACTATTCGGACCTCTAAGCAATAGAAATTTCTCTAAAAACATGCCAAAGAAACAAAGAAAAGCGGCTCTATTCTCAGCTCTATCAGTCAAAGCAAAAGAAAACAGCATTATCGGACTTGAAGGATACGATTCAAAAGACCTAAAGACAAAAGCATTCGCAGAAATGGTAAAAAAATTACCTATCGAAAGAAACGCACTATTCGTACTGGCGGAAAAAGACGAAGCAATAATGAGATCAAGCAAAAACATTCCGGAGATTAAGACAATTCTAGCTCCATACGTAAACATACAAGATCTACAAAAATACAGAACTATCGTTATCCTAAAAAACGCTGTAGATACACTCAAAGAAACATTCTTAAAATCATAAACAATGCAAGGACTAAGCGCAATTATCGGACCAATCCTAACGGAAAAAAGCTCACGCCTACAAGAGAAAAAAAGATACGCGTTTAAAGTTCAAAAAGACGCGACTAAAGTAAGCATCAAAAAAGAAATCAAACATCTTTACGGAGTAGACGTAGCAGAAGTAAAAATAATGGTTGTCCCTAAAAAAGAACGTCTAGTAAAAAGAGGATATGCACTAATCAAGAGACCAAAACACAAGAAAGCAATCATAAGCCTTAAAGGAGACAAAGCATTTGATCCAAATAAATTAAAAGAAGCTAAGCAACAATAAATCATGACACTAAAGAAATACAAACCAACGACCCCGAGTAGAAGACAAATGACTATGTCTTCATTCGAGGAAATCACGAAATCAAAACCAGAGAAAAGCCTTACTGTAACGCTAAAAAAGCATTCAGGAAGAAATAATCTTGGAAGAATCACTGTTCGCCACAGAGGAGGCGGAACGCGTACAAGATACAGAATGATCGATTTTAACAGAACTGATAAATTAGATATCGAAGGAATAGTAAAAACTGTAGAATACGATCCAAATCGCACATCAAGAATTATGTTGGTACAGTACGTAGACGGAGAAAAAAGATACCATCTTGCACCGGACGGAATAAAAGTTGAAGATCGAATCACTTGCAAAGAAAAAGGGAAAATCAAAGACGGAAATAGAATGATGCTAAAAAACATTCCAGTTGGATACAATGTTTATGAAGTAGAATTGCAAGAAGGACTTGGTGGACAACTTGGAAGAAGCGCAGGAGCAGCGATTAAACTTGTTTCTTTAGAGGGCACTCACGCTCAGATACAAATGCCTTCAGGAGAGACAAGATTAACAGGAAAAACTTGCTACGCTACGATAGGAATAGTTGGAAACATAGAACACAACAATATCGTAATTGGTAAGGCGGGAAGAAGACGAAACATGGGATGGAGGCCTACAGTAAGAGGTAAAGCTATGAATCCGGTAGATCATCCACATGGAGGAGGAGAAGGAGGAACATCAATCGGTCTAAAATATCCGAAAACTCCTTGGGGAATGCCTGCACTTGGATTCAAAACAAGAAAACGCAAATTTACTAACAGAATGATCGTAAAAGATCGCAGAAGAAAATAATTAATTAAACTCATCATGGCTAGAAGTTCAAAAAAAGGACCATACATAGACCCAAAACTTACAAAAAAAGTTGAGAAATTGGATCAAGCCGGACAAAAACGCCCGGTTAAGACATGGTCAAGAGACTGCAGTATCTCACCTGACTTCGTAGGTCACACATTCGCAGTTCACAATGGAAATCAATTTATCCCTGTATACGTAACGGAAAACATGGTTGGACACAAACTCGGTGAATTCTCCCCTACTACAAAATTCAAGGTTCACGGAGGTAAACTAGCCAAAACTGAAGCATAATAAATCAAAAAAATGAAAGCAATTATAAGACAAATAAGGATAACATCAAAAAAACTGAATCTCGTAGCGGACATGGTTCGAGGAAAAATGGTTCAAGAAGCACTTGATATCATGAGATTTACGCCAAAGAAAGCGGCAAAAATCCTCTACAAAGCGATAAAATCGGCAGCAGCAAATGCAAAAGAGAACAACAAGCAAGGATTAGAAGATCTAAAAATAAAAGAAATAGTAGTAACAGAATCAACAACATTCAAGAGAAGCGTACCGATTTCAAGAGGAAGAATGCATCCAATTCTAAAAAGAAACTCTCATTTAACAATAAAAGTTGAGACTACAGTCACTAAAGCAGAAAAAACTAAATAATTTACCAAGCCAATGGGACACAAAGTAAATCCAAAAATCATTCGAATGGGAATCACCCGTGATTGGGACAGCAAATGGTTTGCGGAAAAAAAAGAGTTCAAAAAATTATTCAGACAAGATCTTGATCTTGATGCATTAATTACAAAGAATCTTCCTGAAGCTGAAGGAATAGGAAAGATCGAAATAATGAGAACACAAGGCAAGGTTATTATCAATATTCACACTGCAAAACCGGGGCTTATCATCGGAAGAGGAGGAGAAATAATCGAAAAATTGAAAGACGTTCTAGTAAAAAAATTCAAAGAAACATTCGTAATCAACATAAAGGAAATAAAAAAACCAATGCTTGAAGCAAAGGTAGTCGCAGAATCAATTGCAAAGCAAGTAGAGAAAAGAGTTTCATACAGAAGAGCCGCAAAAATGGCTGTAGAAAAAGCAATCGAGGCAGGAGCACTAGGAGCGAAAGTGTACACAGGAGGACGCCTAAATGGAGTTGAAATCTCACGAAGTGAATTCTTCTCAAGAGGAAAAATCCCACTACATACGTTCAGAGCAGACATAGATTATTGTTCATTACCAGCCTACACAACTTACGGAAAAATCGGAATTAAAGTATGGATTTACAGAGGAGATGTCTTCAAAAAAGATCTAACCTCAAAACTTAATCAACAAATAGAAGAACTTAAACAGTCTTAATATGTTAGCACCAAGAAAGCAAAAACACAGGAAAGCACAAAGAGGAAGATCCGATACAAAGGGTATATCAATGCGTGGAAACAAGCTTTCGTTCGGAACATACGGACTAAAAGCGATGCAAGCAAAGGAAATCACAGCAAGACAGCTTGAAGCCGCAAGAAGATCAATGACAAGATACATAAAAAGAGGAGGAAAAATTTGGATTACAGTATTCCCACACAAACCACTCACAAAGAAAGCTCAGGAAGTACCGATGGGAAGTGGAAAAGGAGCGCCGGAATTGTTTGTTTGTCCAGTCCTACCGGGAAGAATTCTGTTTGAAATGGAAGGTATAGACGAAGCTACAGCAAGAGCCGCAATGAAGCTAGCGGCATACAAATTGCCAATTAAATGCAAATTCATAAGCACAACCCTAAAATAATATGAGAACTCCAGAAGAATTAAAAAAATTAGACACAAAAGGATTACAAACTGAACTAAGTGAAGCAAGACAAGAGCTCACAGTAAAAAGATTCGATGTAAAAAATAATCAAGCAAAAGACGCACATTTGATCAAAAAATCAAAAAAATATATCGCACAAATTCTAACCGCACTAAATAATGAGGCATAAAAAAGGACAAGTAGTAAGCACAAAACAGCAAAAAACGCTTGTCGTAAAAGTGGACAGTTATAAAACGCATCCAAAGTACAAAAAGAGATTTAAAGTATCAAAGAAATTTCATGTAGATAATCCTGAAAACAAACCATTCGAGCTCGGAGATACAATAGAAATCTTTGAGACAAGACCACTAAGCAAACTAAAAAGATGGACTATTGTTAAACCGGAACAATCACAAGCAGAACAACCATCACAACCACAACAATAATGATTCAACAAGAAACAAGATTAAAGATAGCCGACAATACAGGAGCAAAAATTGCAGAATGTATTAAAGTGCTCGGAGGAACAAGAAAAAGATACGCAAGAATCGGAGACTTAATCGTGGTATCAATCAAAGAAGCGAATCCAAAAGGAGTAGTTAAGAAAAAATCTGTAGAAAGAGCTGTAGTCGTAAGACAGATCAAAGCATTAAAGAGAAAAGATGGCTCAGCAATAAGATTCGATGACAATGCAGCAGTAATAATCGATAAAGAAGGACAGCCAAAAGGAACACGTATTTTTGGCCCGGTAGCAAGAGAGCTTCGAGATAAAGGATTCCAAAAAATTATATCATTAGCACCTGAAGTACTATAACCATGAAAGTAAAAACTAACGATCAAGTGATCGTCATCGCAGGCAAAGACAAAGGAAAGAAAGGAAAAGTTCTACGTGTTGTTTCAAAAGACAATAGAATTGTCGTAGAAAAAGTAAACATGCGCACAAAGCACATCAAAAAAACTACTCAGAAAGCAGGAGAAAAAATCAAATTTGAAGCCTCAATCGATGCCTCAAACGTGATGGTAATCTGCCCAAGCTGTGAAAAAACTGTAAGAGTAGGATTCAAAAAACTTGAAAACGGAAAAAAGCAAAGAGTTTGCAAGAAATGTAAAGATTCAATAGATAAAATCACTCAATAATCATGACTAAATTAATAGACCTAAAAACCAGATTCAACAAAGAAATAGCGCCAGAACTAAAAAAGACGCTAAAGCTTACAAACGTTATGGCCGTTCCAAAAGTAACAAAAATCACTATTAATGTCGGTCTTGGAACATACCTAAAAACGCACAACAAAGACCATGCCAGCGTCGTTGAAACAATTGAAAAAATCACAGGACAAAGACCGGTTCTAACAAAAGCCAGAAAAGCTATTTCAAACTTCAAAACAAGAGAAGGTGAAATCGTTGGAATCAAAGTCACACTAAGAGGAACAAGAATGTATGATTTCCTAAACAAATTGGTAAACATCACTTTCCCTCGTGTAAGAGATTTCCGTGGAATATCTCCAGAGGCATTCGACGGTCAAGGAAACTACTCAGTTGGATTCAAAGAACACATCGTCTTCCCTGAAATCAGCCCAGACGACGTAATGAAAATACACGGAGTTGAAATATGTATCTCAACAACAGCTAAAAACAACGAACAAGGATTTGAATTGTTAAAAGCATTCGGGTTCCCATTTAAAACATCTAAATAATATACAATGGCAAAGAAGTCCCTAATAAATAAATGTAACGGAAGAAAAGCTCTAGCTTCAACGCAAAAAGCCGCAGGCAAAAAGATCACAATGCCTACAAGAGTATACAACAGATGTGAATTATGCGGAAAAGTAAGAGGTTACATGCGAAAATTCGGCACTTGCAGAATTTGTTTCAGAGAATTGGCCCGCAATGGAAAAATAATGGGAGTTACAAAATCATCTTGGTAAACTAAAAGTAAATTAATATAAGTAAATTAAAATGAATACAGATCCAATAGCAGACTTGCTCACAAGAATTAGAAACGCTCTAAATGCTCATCACGAGACAACAATCGTGCCACATTCAAAAATCAAAGAAAGTATTTTGAGAATCTTGAAAGACAAAAAATTCATTGAAGGATACGAAGAAAAAGAAGAAGGCGGAATGAAAGTTCTTGAAGTACAGCTTAAAGAAGATATGACAAATCGTTTAACTTTAAAAAGACTCTCAAAGCCTGGACAAAGAATCTATGTAAAAACTGATGAAATACACCCAATCAAAAGCGGACTGGGAATTCAAATCATTTCAACTTCAAAAGGTTTAATGGACGGAGCATCTGCAAGAAAACAGAAGTTGGGAGGAGAATTAATCTGCGAAGTATACTAACCTACAAAAACAATGTCACGAATAGGAAACAAACCAGTAGCAATCTCAACCGGAACACAAGTTGAAGTCAAAGAAACACTTGTAACCGTAAAAGGTTCAAAAGGAACACTTGAAAGAGAATTTTCAAAAGATTTGACTATCGAAGTTGTAGAAAACACAGTTGTAATCACAAGAAAAAACGAGCTTAAAGCCACAAAAGCACTACACGGACTTACAAGAAATCTGATCGCAAACATGATTACAGGTGTAACAAAAGGATTCGAGAAAAAACTTGAAATCATCGGAGTAGGTTACAGAGCACAACCAAATAAGAACAAAATAAATCTTACACTTGGTTTCTCTCATCCTATAGAATTCGTAGCTCCGGCTGGAATTGAATTCTCAATGGATACAGAGCTAAAAAACGTTGTAGTCGTGGCCGGAATCGACAATCAAGTAGTTGGAGAAGTTGCGGCAAAAGTCAGATCATTCAGAAAACCTGAACCATACAAAGGAAAAGGTATTAGATATCTAGGTGAATACGTAATAAGAAAGGCCGGGAAAGCGGCAGCAACAGCAAAATAATCTAAATATTAATTATTAAAAGCAATGAAAAATACGACATTAAGAGAAAGAAGACATGTGAAAATACGCGCAAAAATGCGTAATAATGACAAACCAAGACTTATCGTTTTCAAAAGCATAAGATACACATATGTACAACTTTTTGATGACAAAACAGGACGTGTCGTAGCGGCAAGCTCAGACATCAAAGACAGTTCAAAAGCAAACAAAGTTGATAAAGCAAAAGCAGTAGGAACTGACATTGCAAAGAAAGCACTTGAAAAAAATATCACTGAAGTAGCATTCGACAGAAACGGCTACAAATACCACGGTCGCGTCAAAGCTTTGGCAGATGGCGCACGTTCAGCAGGATTAAAATTTTAAAAAATTAATATATAGCCATGACAAAAAGACCGCACTCAAAAGGAGAAATACGAAAAGAGCCAAAAGAATATGATGAGCAAGTCATAGAAATAAGTCGTGTCGTAAAAGTAGTAAAAGGAGGACGCAGACTTAGATTCAGAGCAACGGTTGTTATTGGAAACAGAAAAGGAAAAGTTGGAGTAGGAATCGGAAAATCAAACGAAGTAACAGGCGCAATCCAAAAAGCAATTACACAAGCTAAGAAAAACACACTGCAAGTTTTACTGGATCAAGGAACAATCCCTCATGATGTTGAAATAAGACAGAAATCATCACACATCAAATTCATGAGAGCTAAACCCGGTACGGGTATCATCGCAGGAAATACTATTCGAAAACTTCTTGAATTATCAGGATTAAAAGATATCTATGCAAAATCATTTGGAACAACAAATAAAATCAACAACACTAAAGCCACATTCTCTGCTCTAAAACTTCTACGCACAACTCCCGGAATGGACTCACGAGCAAGAAACACGTCTGCGAAGCAGACCCAACCCAAACCTAATCAACAAATAAACCCGGTAAAAAACGCAATAAAGCCTGTGGCTACAACACAGAAACCTGCTGTATCCCCAGAACAACCTAAACCAGATAACAAATAAACCATGTCATTACAAGATTTACGCAGCAAAGTCCCTAAGAAAAGAAGAAAACTTCTTGGTCGTGGAAACGCATCAGGACACGGAACATCTTCAACAAGAGGAGGAAAAGGGCAGACAGCACGAGCAGGCTCAAGCCGAAAACCTGGATTTGAAGGAGGTCAAACTCCCCTACTTCGCAAAATGCCGAAACTAAAAGGATTCAAAAATCCATGCCAAACAGTTCTCAGAGTTATATTCACAGGAAACTTAAACATATTTGAAGAAGGAACAGAAGTAAACGAAGCAATTCTTATCGAAAAGAAATTGATTCCAAAAAAAGAAAACCCAATAAAACTTCTTTCAGGTAAAGGCAAACTGGAGAAAAAATTGAATATCATAGTGAATAAAGCATCCAAAGGTGCTATAACTGAAGTAGAAAACGCAAAAGGAAAAGTCGAATTAACAGAAAAATTCCCAAAAAAGTAAAATGTTCTCATACCTACAACAAATCTGGAATTCAAAGGATCTAAGGACAAAGATTCTTTTCACTCTTGGAATGATCGTATTGGCAAGATTCCTTGGCCACATCACGGTTCCGGGAGCAAGCATGGACGCATTACAAGCCATGACAAGCAAAAATGAGCTCCTACAAATGTTCAGCTTACTCACAGGAGGAAGCATGGAAAACTTCTCTATCATTTTGATGGGAATTTCTCCGTACATTAATGCATCTATTATTATTCAGCTCCTTACGGTAATCGTTCCAAAACTTGAAACTCTTTCAAAAGAAGGAGAACAAGGCCGAAGAACACTAAACGCATACACACGTTGGCTTACATTCCCTCTCGCATTCTTCCAATCATATGGAATGATTCTTTTATTAAATTCACAAGCACAAACACCGATAGTAGAAAACGTCACAGACCCAACAGTCGTACTCCCTATAATGCTTTCAATCACAGCAGGTTCAATCCTTCTTGTATGGCTTGGTGAACAAATCACAGAGCGCGGAATAGGAAATGGAATTTCAGTACTTATCTTCGCCGGAATCGTTGCAGGAATTCCTGAAATGATCGGAAGAGGACTTTTCCTCGCAACAGAAGACGAATCAAAACTTATCCCTTTTATTACAATGCTACTTGTTACAGTACTTCTTGTAGCAATAGTAGTTTTAGTAAACGAAGCTCAGCGAAAAATTCCAATAACATACGCAGGAAGAGGAATCCGATCAAAAAGCGATCAATCCTTCCTTCCTATCAGAATCAATCAAGCTGGAATGATCCCTATTATCTTTGCAATAGCCCTTATAAGCTTCCCGGGATTAATGTCACAATTCTTATTGGGCGCAAAATCAGCTTGGCTTAGAGACGTAGGAACTTACATGAAAGACATGTTAATCCCTGGATCTCTAACGTATATCTTAATCTATTTCTTCCTTGTCTTCGGCTTCACATATTTCTACGTTTCAATCACTTTCAAACCTGAAGAAATCGCTGAAAGCATTCAAAAAAGAGGTGGATACGTACCGGGAATTCGTCCGGGCAAACAAACATGTGAATATATCGGAGACATTTCAAGCAAAATGACATTCTTCGGAGCATCATTCATCGGACTTATAGCAGTCCTCCCAATGATTACTCAAGTATTCTTCGAATCAAGCGGAATCGGCTCTATCCCCCTTCTTATGACAGGTTCAGGAATAATCATCGTAGTCGGTGTAGTCCTAGAACTTATCCGCCAAGTAAACGCACAATTCGTAATGCACGATTACCAAAAGTTCTACTAGAAATTATTTTTCTTGCATTCCATTTTCATTACCTTTAAACTCTCCACCGTAAATATTATTTAAATTCTTTCATTATGGATTTAATTTTCTTTGGAATGCAAGGCGCTGGAAAAGGTACACTCGGAAAACAACTTTCAGAAAAATACGGATTTCAAATTTTTGAAACAGGCGGAGAACTTCGCAAACTTTCAAATGAAGACTCTGAACTCGGCAAAAAAGTAAAATCTATCATCACTGCCGGACATTTGGTTTCAAACGAAGTCGTCATGGAAATTGTAGAAAATTTCTTAGACCATCTTACTCCGGGCGTAAATGTTTTGTTTGACGGAATTCCAAGAAAAATCGAACAAGCAAATTCACTAAATGCACTTTTGGAAAAACACGAAAGAAAATACAAAGCAGTTTTAATCGACATCAAAAAAGAAACAGCACTAAAAAGATTAACAACTCGAAGAATCTGCGGAAAATGTAAATCTGTCTATCCGGCAGATTATCAAAAATCAACTTGCTCAGCATGTGGAGGAGAATTAACAACACGCGCAGACGACAATTCAGAAGCCATAAAAACACGACTCTCTGCTTTTGAAAACGAAACAGTTCCGGCAATAAATCTATACAACGAAAAATTAATAAAAATAAACGGCGAACTAACAATCGACGAAGTTTTCAAATTAGCAATCGAAACACTCGATCCGATTTTAAAATAATAAAATGAATATCCCAATCAAAACTCCGGAAGAAATAGAATTTATGCAAATAGGCGGAAAAGTCCTCGCTCAAACTTTAGACGAAGTCCTAAGGTACGCAAAAATCGGAATTTCAACCACCGAACTCGATAAAATCGCAGAAGATTTCATCCGCTCAAAAGGCATGATCCCAGGATTCAAAGGTTTTCATGGATTCCCTGCCACTCTTTGTACAGCCGTAAACGAAGTAGTCGTCCATGGAATTCCAAGAAAAGATGAATTTTTAAAAGACGGCGATCTTCTCACTATTGATTGCGGAGTCTTACACCAAGGCTTTTACACCGACGCCGCAAGATCAATAGCCATCGGGAACGCATCAAAAGAAAAAATCCGACTTATCAAAACCGCAAAAATGGCTTTAGACAGAGCAATAGCTATAGCCGGACCGGGTATTCACGTCGGAGAAATCAGCATAGTTATCGAAAAAACCATCGAAGATGCCGGATTTAAGGTTATTCACAACCTCACTGGACACGGAGTAGGACGAGGTTTACACGAAGAACCAACCATTTTCAACTTTTGGGACGGAAACAAAGGCCCAACACTAAAACCAGGCATGACAATAGCAATAGAACCTATTTTCTCAATCAGCGCAAGTGAAATTATCACGCTAAAGGACAATTGGACAATAATTACGAAAGATAGGTCTTGCGCAGTACAAGAGGAAAACACTATATTAATCACCGAAAGTGGTAGCGAAATTTTAACAACACAATAGATTTGGGGTTTTGCCACAAATTCTATTGCATAGATCATTTTTCTCATGTAAAATCCTACCGCTTTGCACTTAAAAAAGCATAAAAAAAGGGCATACACATGAGCAAAGAGGATACAATTGAGGTAATGGGACGGGTAATCGAACCCCTTCCAAATACTGTATTTAAGGTCGAATTGCTCGACGACATGTACAAAGATATGGTCATAAACGCCCATCTATCAGGGAAAATGAGAATGAATTTCATCAAAATTCTCCCTGGAGATAAAGTAACTATTGAATTAAGCACTTACGACCTTACGAAAGGTAGAATCACTTACAGGCATAAATAATCAAAAACATGAAAGTAAGATCATCAGTCAAAAAGATATGTCAGAAATGTCAGGTTATCCGAAGAAAAGGAGTAGTTAGAGTTATTTGCGCTCTTAAAAAACATAAGCAAAGACAAGGATAATTAACTAAAAAACACATATGGCCCGTATAGCAGGTGTAAATTTACCCAAAGAAAAAAGAATAGAAGCTGGATTAACCGCTGTCTACGGAGTAGGCAGGAATCTTGCGAAAAAAATTCTTGAAGAAGCAAACGTAGACAGGGACATAAAAGTTCAGGACCTTTCAGAGGCACAAGTAACAAAAATCCGTGATCTTTTCTTGAAATTAACAGTTGAAGGAGATTTACGAAGAAAAATAGCAATGGACATCAAGCATATGCAAGAAATCGGATCTTACAAAGGTTTCCGACATAAAAAAGGACTTCCCGTAAGAGGTCAACACACGAAATACAACTGCAGAACAAGAAAAGGAAAGAAAAAGACAGTTGCAAATAAAAAAGTAGTAACTAAGTAATAATCTAATATAATGGCAGACACAAAAGAACCAAAAGTAAAAAAAGAAGACGTTTCAAAGAAAACTACCAAAGAAGAATCTAAAGAAGCGGCTAAGCCTAAAAAATCAAAGGCAAAACGCAGACTTGTACAATTAGGACACGCATATGTACAAGCTTCATACAATAACACAATCATTACCCTAGCCGAAGAAAACGGAAATGTATTGGCTTGGGCATCAGCAGGTTCATCAGGATTCAAAGGAGCAAGAAAAGCAACTCCATATGCCGCACAAATGGCCGCAGAAAGCGCCACAGAAAAAGCAAAAGCTTTTGGACTTGAACGTGTTCGTGTTTTTGTAAAAGGAGTTGGGACAGGAAGAGATCAAGCCGTAAGAGGAATTGTAAACAAAGGAATTGAATTAATTTCAATTACAGATACGACACCATTTGCACACAACGGATGCAGAAAAAAGAAAGCTAGAAGAGTATAATCGCATAATTATCTATTTTGTAATAATCTATTTCTATGTCACGATATACAGGAGCAGTAACTAGGCTATCAAGAAGACTCGGAACAATGCTTTTCACTAATACGGGAAGCAAATTAAAAGCTTTTCAGAAAAAAGGATACAAACCTGGTCAGCACGGACAAAAACGTTTCTCTCAAATATCAGAATATAACAAGCACCTTCAAGAGAAGCAAAAAGCAAGATTTATGTATGGAGTAAGCGAAAAACAATTTTCAAATTATTTCAAAGTAGCAGTAAAAAGTGATGAAGCCACGGGTGTAAGATTCATGAAACTTCTTGAACAAAGATTGGACAATGTAGTTTTCAGAGCAGGAATCGGGTCAACACGCCCACAAGCAAGACAACTTGTCGCTCATGGGCTTATCACTCTTAACGGAAAAAAAGCTTCAGTCCCTTCAATTCAAGTAAAAGTCGGCGATAAATTCGAAATTTCTGGCAAGAAAAAAAGTTCAAAACTTTTTGAAAACATCGAAAAAAGAGCTTTCAAACCTGCAAAATGGATTAGAGCAAACATCAAAACGCTTAGCGGAGAAGTAATCGCTTTACCTGATAAAGACGATATCGAGCAAGCAATAGACAACCAATTAATCACAGAGTTTTACTCAAAATAAAACATAACAAACTTTCAAATGCATATAATCCAAGAAGAAATCGGTATTCCCAAGATAAAAACTGAGAATATCGGTGATAATCACACAGTTTTCGTGGTTGGACCTCTACCTACGGGTTACGGAGTTACACTTGGAAATGCTTTAAGAAGAGGTTTATTATCATCTCTTCCGGGAGCATGCGTTACAGGAATCAAAATCTCAGGAATAAGTCATGAATACAGCACAGTAAAAGGAGTAAAGGAAAGCGTTATGGATATAACTCTAAATCTAAAACTTCTAGATCTTAATAAAACATCAACAGCGCCAACAATCATTACTCTAGACGTAAATAAAGCTGGGACGGTTCACGCTAAAGACATCAAATGTCCTTCAGATGTTGAAATTCTAAATCCAGATTTATACATAGCTACAATCGAAAAAGGAGCAAGTCTAAAAATCGAAATGATAATTGAAAAAGGAGTAGGATACAGCCCAGCAACAACAAGACAAAAAACAGAAACAGACGCACAAATCGTCCTGGTTGACGCTATGTTCTCCCCTGTTAAAAAAGTTCGTTACGACGTAGAGGCTACTCGTGTCGGACAAATGACAAACTTGGACAAATTAACCCTTGAAATCAAAACTAACGGATCAATTTCTCCTGAAGACGCTCTGAAATTTTCTTCAAACCTTCTACAATCATATTTCAACCTATTCAATGTTGAAAATATCATGGTTGAAGAAGATTACATGTCAGACATCAAATCAATTCTAGAAAAAGAAAAAGAAGAAGAAGCAAACAAACCTACTCAAGAATCATATACTCCAATAGAAATCCTTGGATTCTCTCCAAGAACATTGAATGCACTTATAAATGGAGGTATCGGATCTATCGAACAATTATCCAAATGCACAGAAAGCAAACTTACAAATTTAAGAGGTTTTGGAAAGAAAGCTTTGACCGAAGTTGCAGATGCTCTTGAGAAAAAAGGACTTGCTCTTGCAGAAGAATAAATTTACCACTAATATAACCGCCCACAACTAACAATAATATGAGGCACAACGTTAAAAAAGTAAAACTAGGCACAGACAAAGACCACACGACAGCACTTGTAAGAAATCTTGCAATGTCAGTAATAATCTATGACAAGATTAAAACAACATCAGCAAAAGCAAAAGCTGTTCAACCATTCATAGAGAGATTGATTAGCATCGCAAAGAAAGGTCCTAAGATGCAAGCTATCAGACAAATTGAATCATTACTCCAACATGAAAACAGCTCAAGAAAAATTTTCGATGTACTTACAGACAAATACAAAGAGAGAACAGGAGGATATACAAGAATCACACACTTAGGATATAGAAGCGGAGATAATGCTCCAGTAGTTCAATTAGAATTAGTCTAAACTTTTAAAGAAAAATGATTATACAAAAAACACATATAGCAAAAGTCACCGAAGTCGAAAGAAAATGGTACATAGTTGATGCAAAGGATAAAGTTCCGGGAAGAATTGCAACAACAATCGCAAATGTATTAAGAGGCAAGAACAAGGCAATATTTTCACCTCACATGGACTGCGGAGATTTCGTAATCGTTATCAATGCAGGAAAAATTGCATTCACTGCAGGAAAAGAAAGCAAGAAAAAATACTACAAGCATTCAGGATTTCCTGGAGGACTAAAAACAATTGTTGCAAAAGATCTTATGGCTAAAAAACCTACAGAAGTTTTAAAATTAGCTATCAGAGGAATGCTTCCAACAAACAAATTAAGAGATGTAGTTATAAAGAAATTAAAGCTATACGCTGACGAAAATCACCCACATGCTTCTCAGCAACCAATTACTTTAGAAGTCTAAAAAAACTTATTCATGCCAACAACAAAGAAAACAACAACAGTCAAAAAAGAAAAAAAAGTAGTACCAAAAAAAGTGGCACCCAAAAAAACAGCTTCAGTAAAAAAAGTTGTTGAAGATGCTTTAGATATGGGTCCTGCGACACCAGGCGGAAAATATTTTTACGCAAACGGAAAAAGAAAAACATCAATTGCAAGAGTTCGCCTATACAACGGTGCAGGCGCGATTACAGTAAACGATAAAAAAGCTGCAGAATACTTCGTTAAAACATTAGTAGGTCTAATAAAATCTCCACTAAAGTTAGTAGGCATGGATCAAAAATTCGATGTCATAGCTATCACAAAAGGTGGTGGTATGAATTCACAAGCTGAAGCTCTAAGACACGGTATCGCAAAAGCTTTGCTTGTTGCAGACGTATCCCTAAGACCAACTCTAAAGAAAGCCGGAATGCTTACACGAGACTCAAGAATGAAAGAAAGAAAGAAATTCGGTTTGAAGAGAGCTCGTAAAGGACCACAGTTCAGCAAACGTTAAACTTTGTCGAATCGCATTTGTATATTATTTTAATTGTTTGGAAAATATCTCAACAAAACTCGTACTTCTTTTCATTATATTCTCAAGTTGAGACAATAACATACAACTTGAAAACGATTTGAGTTCAATTTAGATATACTCTGGAATCAGACAAAAGAAACACGAGTTTTCAAGCTGTATGCTATTGTCTCAACGGATATTAAATAGAACGCAAATCGTTTTTATGTTATATTGAAACACAAATATGCTACAATACGCACATGCGATTCGACATACTTACAATTTTTCCACAAATATTTGATTCCTATTTGGACCAAAGCATTTTAAAAAGAGCACAAGCAAAAAAGCTTATCGAAATTCACGTTCACGACATAAGAAAATACTCAAAACAATCACACAAAAAAGTGGACGATATCCCATATGGAGGTGGCGCAGGCATGGTAATGACACCTCAACCTATCTACGACGCAATTAAAGCCCTCAAAAAGGTCAACAAAGGTCGCGTGATATACTTCTCCCCTCGCGGAGCCGTATTAACACAGCAGAGGGCCGAAAAATACGCACAAGAACTAATCAAAAAACCCAAAACAGGCTTTATTTTACTTTGCGGCCGATACGAAGGAATCGACGAACGCATTATTGAAATGTTGATAGACGAAGAAGTTTCGATCGGAAAATACATCCTAACAGGCGGCGAAATCCCGGCAATGACATTCGTAGACTGCGTTTCACGGCTTATCCCAGGCGTTCTGGGAAAAGAAGAATCTCACTTAAATGATTCATTTTCGAAAGCATTAAAAAGAAAAAAAGAATATCCTATCTACACTCGCCCAAGAGTATTTAAAAATAAAAAAGTCCCAGACGTACTTTTTTCCGGTAATCATAAAGACATAGAACAATGGAAAAACCAACACTTGAAATAATACTTGCGCTAATCTTTGCATCCCTTCCTTTAAGTATTATTGCCTTAGCGAAGGTCAGCAACATATTCGCGCCATACAACAAAAACCTCGGAGACACCAAAACAATTTTGATAAATATTTTAGGAGTTTTGACACACACAGACCTAAAAATTCGAACAATATATTTTGATAAATACAAAGTAAATCCCTCCGAAAATGAAGATTTCGCAAAAATGGAAGATTTGGAAACACACGAAGAGATATTAATAAAAAGGCTTGAATTAAAGGAAAACCAATCTATACAGCAAATAGCAATCGCGATAAATTTTTGTCATTTTGAATATCTTCACGATTTGGAAACATTGATCAGTCATTATTTTTTCATGGCTGGATTAAACAAAGAAAGATTCAGAAGTGAATATGATTTAGTCCAAACAATCAAAAATCATCCGGAAAGAAAAATATCCACAACAATACTTCAATCCACAACAAATAAAGAAATTTTCGCATTCTCAAAAGGAAATCCATGGAAAATACTGGAAAAATGCACACGCCTCTACGAAAACGGCAAAAAAATAGAAATGTCACAAAATGACAGAAGACGATTAAGAAAAAAAATAGAAACCTTATCAAAAAACGGACAAAAAGTAATAGCATTCGCATCAAAAGCACTCCCGATAAAAAGACTTTCAAATTATGAGGCGGAGTTTGTAGAGAGAGAAATGACATTTTTAGGCATAGTCGGGCTCACCGAACCTCTAAATAAAACCATAATTCCAGCCATGGAAGAGATTCAAAAACTAGGAATAAAACCATACATATTAACAGAGACAAAAGACAAGAAAGCGGTAGCAATCGCGAAAGAAATGGGCCTAATTAATTCATCTTACTTTGAATCAATCCCCGGCTCATACCTAAAACAACTGCAAGATGCAAAGATAACAAAGATGATAGAAAACAAAGAAAAAGATTTTATTTTCACAGAACTCGACCAAGATGACAAAGAAAGACTCGCTCGAATTTTCACAGAGTCTGGAGAAAAACCGGCAATAATTCAAGACACAAATTTAGAACTACTAAAAGAAATTTCATTGCAAATCCAAAAAGGAAAATCGCTGAACAAAAATTATTCAATGTTTTTGAAACACGCATTCTCATGCAAAATCGCGGAATTCATCGCAATCATAGCCGCAGTGGTTTTAAACACAGAGTCCCCTATTTCATTTTCAGCAATAATTTTACTGGACCTGACGATAAATTTACTTCTCGAATTATCGATTCTCTCCGAAAAATCCGAAGAACAAAAACAAAAAACATTTAAGACCATTCTGAAATCTTCTGTTATACAAGGCGTTTTAACGGGCATAATCATTTCAGGAGTATATATAATAAACCTCATGCGCGACGGCTGGACCATCTTTGAAAAAGTCGAAACAAACGCACCATCACATTTAAAAGCCTCAACGATAGCATTTGTTTTACTCGCAATAATTCAGATAATCAGTGCATTCAATTTTGAAAATCCAAGAAAAAAATTATACCTGATTCTAGCGGGGATAGTTTCGACAATGCTTTTATATATTTTTATTTCCTTCCCATTTTTTGCAAACTTTTTCAGATTCACAAAAATTCTAGAACTCGACATCAATATAATTTTATTCGCAATAACCGTATATATCGTCTTTGCAGGAGCATGGAGAATCTTCACAAATAAGCCAAAAATCCACCATGACAATCGATAAAAAAATTATAAAAATTTCTATCCCATCTTCTGGATATCTGCGAATAAAAGTAATTCCAAAAAGTCAAAGAACAGAAATTACAGAAATTTTGGATGATAAAGAAAATGGACCAACATACAAAATAAAAATCGCAGCACCGGCAGAGAAAGGAAAAGCAAACGCAACATTGATAAAATTCTTAAGCAAAGAACTAAAAATCCAAACTGAGAAAATCTCTATAATAAGCGGAAAAACAGAACATTTGAAATTAGTAAAAATAAGCGCATAAATTTACAAAAATGAATCTCGCAAACATCAAAGTCATAAAAGAAATCCTCGAAAAAAATCAAACTTTTGCGAAAAAACATTTCGGACAAAACTTTTTAGTAGATCAAAATGTTTTAAATAGAATCACTGAAACTGCCGAAATCACGCCAGAAGATGACATAGTAGAAATCGGTCCGGGACTTGGCGTTTTAACTCAAGAACTAGCCCAAAAAGCACACTCAGTAAAAACTATAGAAATCGATAGAAACATCATTCCCATCTTAGAAGAAAATTTACAAACACTTACAAAAGAAGAATACAAAAAAATCGAAATCATAAATCAAGACGCACTAAAATACGAACCAACATTTGAAAATTACAAAGTCGTCGCAAACATTCCATACAACATCACTTCCCCACTCATCACACATTTCCTTACGCAAAAGAATAAACCATCATCACTAACATTATTAGTGCAAAAAGAAGTTGCAGAGAAACTCACAACACTTGAACCGGACATGACGGTTTTATCTCTACAAACAGCGCTTTATGCGGAAGCGAAATATGTTAAAAAAGTCCCACCATCATGTTTTTTCCCATCTCCAAAAGTTGATTCCGCAATAATAAAAATCACACTTCGTTCACCACAAGATAAAAATTTCGTACCGGAAGAAACAGCAAAAAAAATTCTCCAAATCGCAAAAATCGCATTTTCAAACAGACGCAAAAAACTTTCAAACACATTAAGAAACCTAAAAAATCCAAAAACAGATTTACCGATAACTCCCGAAGAACTTCTACAAGTTTCTGAAAAATCCAACCTCGATTTTGCACGAAGACCGGAAACCCTCTCAGTCAAAGAATGGCAAGCCCTAGCAGAAAATTTATAGTACCCTTTCCAAATCCATCTTCATTTTCATCACAGCTTCTCTCGCCGCCTCTGCATATTTCGTCTCATCATAGCCCAAAATTTCATAAGCATTCGTAATTCCACGACTATTGTTTACGATGACCCCAAGCCCTTTTTCGCCGCTCCCGCCACCAAAACACACAGCAACATCTTCAGCCTTTCCACCTTGCGCACCATACCCCGGAACCAAGAAATATGCATTTGGCATAATCTCGCGAAGCCTTTTTGCCTGCTCGGGAAAAGTCGCCCCGGTAACCGCTCCAACAAAGCTATATCCATTTTCTCCAACATCATTCGCTCCCCAACTGTCGATCAAATGTCCGACAATTTCATAAAGTGCTTTGCCCGTTTTTTTCTCATCCGCCCCATCTCTTTCAACAACTTCCAAATCCTGCAAATCACTACTTGATGGATTTGATGTCTTATCCAAAACAAAAATCCCCTTTCCATATTTTCGACATTCCTCAATAAAAGGTTTAATTCCATCCCATCCCAAATAAGGCGTAACCGTCACCGCATCAGCATCAAAAGCAGACATAACCACTTCATCTTCACCCTCAAAAACAACCGTCTCACCTAAAAAAGCTTGAGCGTAAGCCTCGGCCGTAGACCCGATATCATTTCTTTTTGCATCAGCAATCGTCAAAAGTCCTTTTGATTTTGCATATTTCAAAGTTTCTTCATAACATTTTATTCCTTCATGTCCAAAAATTTCATAAAAAGCAATCTGCGGTTTAACAACCGGAACGATATCATGCACCGCATCGATAATGCCCTTATTAAAGACCAAGATCGCACTCGCCGCCGCACCAAAAGGAGTATGTTCGCCACCCTCCATCGCTTTCATTTTCAAAAATTTTGGAATCTTACTAAGCCTCGGGTCCAACCCCACACAAATCGAAGATCCCTTCGCCTTTACCGCTTCTACCAATTTATCTGCAAAATTCTTAACCATAATAATTTTATTAAATTCTATTTAGATTATACATTACGCACCATACTGTTCCCTATATTTCTTAATCAACTCCATTTTTTCGTCATCAATATACACAACACCGTCAACTTCTTTGCCATATAAAACCTCAACCACATCATCTAAATTCACAATTGAATAAACAGGAACATTGAACATTTCCGTAACAAATTTCACCGCAGAAACTCCATCATTATTTTTTTCCATTCGATCCATCGCAATCAAAATTCCACTAACAACGGGATTTCCATTCGCCTTTAAAACATCCATACTTTCACGAACAGCAGTTCCCGCAGTCATAACATCATCAATAAGCAAAACTCTCGTGTCCTCCTTCAAAGGCGCACCGACAAGCAAATTCCCCTCTCCGTGATCCTTTGCTTCCTTTCTATTAAAACAATATCCAACATTTGCCTCAAAATCGCTAAAAAGAACTTCAACAGTGCAGGCCGCCAAAGGAATTCCCTTATACGCAGGCCCAAAAATCACATCAATCTCAATTTTATTGTCCAAAAAAGCTCCCGCATAAGCCTTCGCAAATTCATGAATAAGTTCACCTGTAAAAAAACTTCCAGCATTAAAAAAATACGGAGCAATTCTTCCACTCTTCAATGTAAATTGTCCAAACTTCAACGCATTAGCCTTCACCAAAAGTTTTATAAAATCAATTTTGTATTGTTGCATCCCTTTAAATTGTTAGTTTTTATTAAATTAATATATTATTTTTTATCACCAAAGTAAATTTTCTTTCCCTGCGCATCCCTATGATATTTTCCGAATTCAGAAAGCTTTCTCACATAATTATATTTCATCACAGAACCCTGCCTACAAGCCAAAACACCAGTTGAATCGACCGCACATTGTCCGCAAACACCGACTCCGCATTTCATATATTTTTCAACAGAAACATAGCAATCTATCCCATTTTTCCACGCAATATCTCCAACAAATTTCATCATCATTTCCGGTCCACACGTAAAAACTTTATCAATTTTTTCATCTTTTTTCTCGACATCCAAAATTACATCTTCAAGTAAATTTGTGACAAGACCGGTAAATCCCATCGACCCATCATTCGTCGAAATATGTAAATTCACACCATGTAACCCAAGAATTTTTTTCGTATAAAGCACAAAATCCTTACTTCTCGCCCCAATCAAAAATTCAACTTTGCAATTTTTTTTCAAAGCTTCCAACGCGACAAAATACATCGGCGCAGCTCCATATCCGCCGGCAACAAGCGCTAAATGATCACCATCATCAATTTTATAATACGTTCCAAAAGGCCCTCTGATCCCAACAAAATCTCCTTCCTTCATCTCAAAAAGTGCAGCCGTAGCGGGCCCAACATTACATACCGTAAGCCAAAATTCCTTTCCATCATCATACGCAACCGATATAGGTTTTTCATCAACGCCGGGAATCCACATCATCACAAATTGGCCGGGCTTAGCGCCAAGTGGATATTCAAAAACATAAGTATTCACAGTATCGCTTTCCTTAATAATCTTTTTTATTCGAATCGTAACTGGTTTTGTATCAAATTTTTTGCCCTCCATTTTTTCGCAAATTAATTATATTTTTACAGTTCCAATAATTTCTTCCAAATTTTTCACACCATTTTTTTCACACCATTCTTCCACTTCAACGACAACCTTCTTAAATCCCTCAACACCACGATAATAAACCATTGTCCCCATTCCAACCAATCTAGCTCCGACCATCATCATTTCAACCACGTCTTCTCCCGTCAAAACTCCGCCTGTCCCGACAATCGGCGCTCCAGTAGCCTTAAAAACATCATACACGCATTTCACAGCAAGTGGTTTTATTCCAGGTCCGGAAATTCCACCGACTTTATTCGTGAGAATAGGCATTCTTGTATTTATGTCTATAGCGAGCCCGGGACCGAAAGTATTCACAGCGCAAAATCCATCCGCACCAGCGGCCATACAGGCCTTTGCAATCTCCCCGATATTCGAAACATTCGGAGAAAGTTTGATTATTACAGGTTTTTTTGTACGAGCACGAACAACTTTAGTAACCGCAGCAGCATCAGTTACAACACACGCAAATGGCTTCCCAAACTCACTTTCCACATTCGGACAAGAAATATTTACTTCAATAATGTCAGGATCACACTCCGAAATTTTCTCAGCCAAAAGCCCAAAATCATCAATCTTCCCCGCCACAATACTCGCAATGATAGGCGCAGGTTTCTCATCATTATATTCAGGAAAAGTTTCACTTATTGCCTTTTCAATTCCAGCATCAGAAAGCCCGACAGCATTTATAAAATAATTCTCCGTACCAAACATTGTGGGATTCCTATGCCCTTTATGCTCCTCAAGCCAAATTGATTTCGTCGTCACTCCACCAGCTCCATTCAAGATAACATTCTTCAAACTGCTCGCTGTCACTCCCAAAATTCCCGAGGCAAGCACTGTCGGATTTGCGAACTTAACTCCACAAAATTTTATACCCAAATCTACCATTTCAAATTTTTTATCAAAAAAACTCTATCATAAAAAGAACTCACTTCCAAATCCATCAAAAAAAGCTTGATTTTAAGCCAATTATTGCTAGAATAGCAAACAGCAACTAGAAACATTCTATGGACGCACAAACTTTTGAAAAAAAACTGACCCAAAAAAGAAGGGGGCAGTGTTTGTCCTGCACGGATTTAATAAGCGTAGAAGACCTTAGTAAAAAAGACATCGAAATGATTTTCGATCTGGCCTCCTCCACGGAAGAACTTCTCAAAGGAGACATGAAAAAAATTGGCTTACTAAAGGGCAAAACTCAAATCAACTTCTTCATGGAAAACTCCACACGAACAAGAAGTTCTTTTGAATTAGCAGGCAAAAATCTCGGCGCAGACACAATAAATATCACAGGAGACGGCTCCTCAATGAAAAAAGGGGAAACACTTCTCGACACCGCAATCACCATAGACCAAATGCAACCCGACCTAATAGTCATCAGAAGCGCCGACTCAGGTGCCGCAAGATTCTTCGCTAAAAATGTAAAAGCGGCCGTAATAAATGCAGGAGATGGATGGAATGAACATCCAACGCAAGCCCTTCTCGACCTTTACACAATTACAAAATTAAAAGGCAAAAACATAAAAGGTAAAAAATTAGTCATTGTCGGAGACGTTCTTCATAGCAGAGTTTTTGGCTCACTTTGGAGAATTGCAAAAATGTTCGAATTATCTGTCACAGTTTGCGCGCCATACACATTAATCCCTTCAAACCTTGCAGATTTAAATATAAAACACGAACCGGACATAGAAAAAGCGCTTAAAAATGCAGATATTGTTTACACATTAAGGCTACAAACAGAAAGAGCCGCAGCCTCATATGTCCCAACATTAAGAGAATATTCGAAAACCTACATAATAAACGCAAAACGAATGCTTTTGGCAAAACCGGACGCAATTGTGATGCATCCAGGCCCTGTAATTCGCGAATTAGACGTGCATACAAATATCCTTGAATCAGACAAATCGGTAATTCCTCACCAAGTGTTTAGTGGCTATTGTGTGCGATTCGTAATACTCTGGTTACTCGGTGAAAACAGAAAAAACAAGACAGTCGAAAAAAGATTATACAAACCATTTTAAAATGCAGAATTTACTAATAAAACACGGCAGAGTCATCGATCCATCAGCAAATATTGATGGAATTTTCGACATCCTCGTAGAAAATGGAAAAATCAAAAAAATAGGGAAAAATCTGGAAGATAAAAACTCAGAAATAATAGATGCAAAAAACAAAATAGTAGCACCGGGATTCATCGACATGCATGTACATTTGAGAGAACCGGGCAGAGAAGACAAAGAAACAATTCACACTGCCTCAAGATCCGCCGCAAAAGGAGGGATAACAACAATAGTCGGAATGCCAAACACAAGTCCTGTAGCGGACAATCAAACTGTTATCGAGTACGTACTTTCAAAAGCAAAAAAAGAATCCTTGGTAAATATTTTCGCTTGCGGATCTGTCACAAAAGGAGAAAAAGGAGAAGAATTGGCAGAGATTTGGGAACTCAAAAAAACCGGAGCAGTAGCGGTCAGCGATGACGGATTCGACATACAAAATTTAGATTTATACAGAAAAGCATTGCAGTACTGCAAGACGCACAAAATGCCAATAATTTCACACACAGAAGATTCAAATTTATCAAAAAACGGACAGTTACATGAAGGAAAAATCTCAACACTTTTGGGACTTCAAGGCATCCCTGCATGCGCTGAAGATGCGGCCACAGCAAGGATTATTGCGCTTGTAGAAGACGTAAATCATCCGGTTCATTTCACTCACGTCTCCTCGAAAGGCTCAGTTGATTTGATAAAATTGGCAAGATCTAAAAAACTTCCGATTTCAGCAGACGTCACTCCCAATCATTTTTCACTAACCGATGAAGCGGTTCTCGGATACAATACCGCCGCAAAAGTTAACCCACCACTCCGCAGCGAAGACCACAGAAAAGCGCTTCTCAAAGGCCTAAAAGATGGAACAATTTCAGTTATAGCAACAGACCATGCTCCACATCTTTGGACGGAAAAACAAAGAGAATTTTCAAGTGCACCATTCGGGATTGTAGGATTTGAAACAATGCTTTCTCTCATAATTACAAATTTGGTAAACAAAAAAGTTTTATCGCTCAAAGAAGCTCTCCGAAAAATCACGATCAATCCTGCAAAGGTTTTAGGCTTAAATAAAGGCACCCTGAAAAAAGGAGCAGATGCGGATATTTGCATCTTCGACGAAAAAGCACAATGGACGGTGGATAGCACGAAATTCGAATCAAAAGGCCAAAATTCTCCATACCATGGAACAAAATTATCAGGAGTTGTCACAGACGTGATAGTAAACGGAAAAATAACAGTAAAAGACGGACAAATAATTTAAAATGGAATACATATTAATAACAACTTCAGGGATTTTAATAGGAATCACAGGAGTAGTTTTCGGCGGAAGCATGCTACTTTCAATGCCGTTTTTTCAAATCCTTTTTCCAACACTAAGCTACGGAAAAATCCTTGGGAACATACAAACAGGATCATTGGCACGCGGAATAGCAAGCACCATCACAACTCGAAAACAGTTGAAATTCAAAAAATTAATTCCAATTATAATTTTATTTATTTTAGGCTCCACATCAGGCTCAATATTGATAGCAAAACTTGATCAAAAATATTTGATTGTCGCAATAGTCATCGCAATAATTTTATCAGAGCTAAGCCCCAAAATAGCACACCTCATAAATAACAAAACACGATATATCGCAAGTTTATTAATCGGACTATATGTAGGCACGATAGCGGCCGGCTCAAGCATCATGTTGTTTGCACTTTTAAGAACATTATTCCCCGAAAAAGACCAAATCATTAACGCAAAAATACAAGCAAGATTCATCGAAACATTAGGACTAATCACAATTGTAATCACTCATTTTATTTATGGAAATATAATTTTCCCTATTTGGATTTTTTGGACAATCGGAAGCTTTATAGGCGGACTTTTAGGAGGAGTCATCCTCAAGAAAAGCGCAAAATTATCCCCAAAAACACAACAGATATACATTTATTCAATTTACTTGATTGCACTAATTCCAACACTGATAAAAACACTTAAATAACAACAAATGCACGCAAAACTCATCCTAAAAGACGGCACAATTTTTGAAGGAAAATCATTCGGAGCAGATGTTTCCGTAGCCGGAGAAGTTGTTTTCAATACATCAATGGTTGGCTATCCAGAGAGCTTCACAGATCCTTCTTACACAGGCCAAATCTTAGTCCTCACCTCTCCACTCGTTGGAAATTATGGCGTACCGGAAAACATAAAAGACAAAGACCAAATCGAGAAAATTTTCGAGGGAAATCATATAAGTATCACAGGACTAATTGTAAACGAATACAGCGAAAACTTCAGTCACTGGACGGCAAAAAAATCACTCGGAAAATGGCTTAAAGAAAACAAAATTCCGGCAATCACAGGGATCGACACAAGAGAACTTACAAAAAAACTAAGAACTCACGGAGTAATGCTCGGAAAAATTATCGTAGAAAAAAACACAAAAGAAATTCCATTTTTAGATCCAAATTCAGAAAACCTCGTCGACAAAGTTTCGATCAAAAAACCAAAAATCTATAAACGTGACAAAAAAACAATAATTTGCGTAGATTGCGGAATGAAAAACAACATCATAAGAAATTTTCTCGATCGCAACATCACGGTCATAAGAGTTCCTTGGAATTATAATTTTCTTGAAGAAAAAATCGACGGCAAGGAAATAAAATTCGATGGAATTTTCCTTTCAAACGGCCCCGGCGACCCCGCAATACTCACAAAACTTCACGAAACAATAAAAAAAGCATTCACACTAAAAAAGCCAATTTTCGGAATATGTTTAGGTTCACAAATCATGGCAATCGCATCAGGAGCTTTAACCTACAAATTAAAATTCGGACACCGGTCACAAAACCAACCATGTATCGACCTAAACACAAATCCTCAGAAATGCTATATCACAAGCCAAAATCACGGATTCGCAATTGACGAAAAATCACTCCACCCAGATTGGAAAGTCTGGCTCCGCAACGCAAATGACGAAACTATCGAAGGCATCCGCCACAAAACTCTTCCATTTTTCTCATGCCAATTTCATCCCGAAGCCGCACCAGGTCCACTCGACACAGTTCAATTCTTCGACGACTTCATCAAAATGTTGTAAAATAATCAGAAAACACTACATAACAGAAACCCTGTCCACAAAGTTTAATGAGCCTTATTTACCCCAACCTATTGTTTAATTTAACCCACTTTTTTGGGAGAAAAATAGGCTGAATTCACGCAAAAAAATAATAACCATTTTCCATTTATCGAATTTTTTGTAAAAAAAAACCCGCCGAAGCGGGGGAAAAAGTTTTAAACTGGCTGCTGATAATAGAGCCATTAAACTTTGTTTTTGTTGTAAATCCTACCAAGACTTTGGTGTTAATTTCAGTTGCACCACCAACCGCCTGTTGTCCTTTAACACGAAACCGTAGCTAGGCCATAGAGTTTGGATAAAGGCAGGACCGCATCCAGAAAGGTCTGGACATCTCCGGTATTCTAAAGCGAACTTCAGAATACCATCACCTCAGTGAGGACAGAGAGAGAAGTAAATTTTGCAGTCCTTATACAGGAAGATTGGAGAACTCCTCGTTGAGCTACAATCTTAAACGCTTTTTATTTTTATTTGTATTTTTGTGCGTTACCGCTTTTACTTCCCTCATCTCTCCACTCTTAGAAGAGATAAAGAAAAATTTTTTATTTTTGTTTTATTTTTATAATGGAGTTACGACACTCAGATTTCGGCGCCAAAAGATCATTTTGAGATATTTCTCAGGATCTTTACAGTGCGACACGAGAATCTTTCAATCGCTTCTCCTTTTTGAACTTCTGTGATTTTAATGTGCAAGTGCTTTTCTAGGGCGTTGTGACTTTCTTGGGAGTGTTCAATATTTTTTGTGAACTTTTTTCTCATCCACGAAAATCATATTAGTATATCCAATACACAAAATTTGTCAAAATTCTAATATAGACACAACTGAAATATTGTTGCAGAATAAAAATAGACATGGCTCAAGAAGCCACTAAATGACTCACGTCAAAACAGGCCATTCTGAGAAAAATCTTTTTTCGCTACATGAAATATATAAAAATCTATAGATCTTTCATTCAACTCCATCAACATTCAAAGATTTATTATTTAGCATTCTTCATCTTATATCTCATAACAACAGAATCAATCTTCTCCTTCGCATCCAACACTTCCCCGGTATATTTATCAATAACGCTCTCACATTCTGTTTTTTTCAAAACCCAATTTCCGGGAAGATCCTCTTCATTTGCAATACATCCACCATGAATAAGATCGTGATGTTTCTTACAAAGAGGCACAATACTCTCAAAATCATGTCTCCTAAAAAGTGTAAACCTTTTAGTATGATGCAAAACAAAACATGGAAAATTACATTTCGGGAATCCACATTTATAAGAATACTTAGCCAAAATCTGACGCTTCAATGCCACAGGAATATGCCTACTTACCTCACCTTTCGCATATCTCAAAAACCCAAGTTTCCCTCCATCCTCACCCTTTTTCCCCTCCAGTTTTTTCAAAAGCACTTCGAAAACCTCATTCCAGCTCAGATTCTGTTTTCGCTCTTTCTCAAGCCTTTGTTTAAACAAACGAAGTTTAAACTGAACATCAAGACTGGCATGAAAAAGAAAAATTTTATACCGCTCCTCCTGCTTCAAATCAAAAGAATTAATCATAGCCCCACCATTAACCCAATTCACTCCAAACACCTCATTCAATCCCAATTGCATGCCACGACCAACATCAACAAAATTATTTGCCACTTGACCAACGCCAGACCTGTTTTTTAATTCAACGTATACGTTGGCATCATTTTCTCTTCGTTTTTGGCTTACATACGCCACGAGTGCCTGCTGAGGCAATGCCTCGATTTTCTTTGCCAAATATCCATCATTTTCTTTAGTTGCAATATAAGAAACCGTCTCAATCTTGCTCCAACTTTGCTTCCCCTCTTCAAATTGCCTCAATAAAATCGGTTTATCAGCAATCCTCCTCACCAATCTCAAAACCCTATCAACAGTAAATTCGCTCATTCCCGCCAACTTTTTTGCAAAATCATAAAGAGAAACAAAGCCCTTTTTTTTATAAAAAGATCTTTTTCCAACCTCCGGAAGCATAGCAACAAATTTTCGCACCCAAATTTTTGCATTCATTCCACATTCCACACATTTTTTATACAATTGGTCGTCAGAAAGATCACAAATTCTTTTTCCAATAGCACTTGGCACAATTCCCTTTCCCTCCACAATTCCCTTTCCCTCCACACTTCCCTCCTGCACATCCACCCCACCATTATCCACATTCCGACCAATCACTTCATTCACATTTACAAGAAAACTTTTATCATTTTTTCCAACATTTTTATCCATAATCCCAAGATTAAAAATTACATCAAAATCATTCATACCAAATCAACATTAAATTTTTCTAAATTATTATT
>PFOM01000034.1 GCA_002792535.1 Candidatus Peregrinibacteria bacterium CG_4_10_14_0_2_um_filter_38_24
AAACACTTCCTATACTATTCCTAAAGATGCGCCTGGAAATCCGTATAAAGCTGATATTGTTTTGGACGTTTCTGTTTCAAATTATAAAAATAAAAACGGTTCCGACAAAAAAATATCAAGTGCTGTCCTTCACAATGAACCTACGAATTTCACTATTTCAAGGCAGGTAGCTTCAAACTCCTCTGACTTACCTATAGACAACCCTCGATATGTGGCTTTCTTGAGCCATCCAGTCGGTAAGGCTTTGGATGGAGAAGTGGAAAAAATTTATTATCCGAATGTTTTTGATTCTACAAATCTTGCGCAAATAAAAATTCAGCTTGATGAAATCGCATGGCAAATAGCGAAAATCTCCGGTGCTGAAATTTTGACCGATGGTAATAAAGATTTGGTGGCCATACATGATGAAATTTATAAAAAATATTTGGAACCTGTCGTTAATGCGAAAAAAGATGATAGTCCTGACGGATACGCTTTGAATGCCGCGTTTGATGATAAAATTTATGATGCTCTTTCATGGAGAGACCTCGGTATGGATGAAAAACACGACTATGTTCTTTCAAGATATCTTAATCCTGATAAGGATGCCTATGTCGGCGATAGTGCAAATGGATACGAAGCGGCTTATTTTGTTTTGGATGGAGAGAATAATTCTTTCAAAACAAATTTCAATTCGAAAGGCGGAATCGTAAAAATGCCTGATGGCGGGTATGAAATAGGCAATGCGGATAGTTCCGATTCCGGTGCGGCTGGTGATTCTGGTGACGATGCTGGAGCCGGAGAGACGAAACCTGAGAAGGAAGATGAAGATGCAAAATATGAATTCGTGGATTTGAAGGATTTCATGACAGATGTCGATAAATTCCTGAAGTATTTTAAGTCCAAACCTGAATTTAAACCTGTTTGTGTAAATCCAAACCCTCTTTTTGCGGAAGAGGAGAAAAAGGAAGCCGGAGAAAAAAGTGTTCTGCCTCCAGAGGATGGAGAATTTTTGGATGCGGCTTCTTTGGAGATAGTTCCCGATTCCACCGTACTCGTCTCAAACGGCCAGTCTAAGACGAAAGTAACAGTTGTATTTAGAGATAAGGACGGTAAAAAAATAAACACATATGCGAGGGCTACAATAAATATCGATGATAAAATTTCCGTTGATCCAAAAATTGATGAGTTTCAAAATATAGACGGAATTCAGATTGCTTCTTTTGAAGGATCTATTAGTTTTGATATTTACTCAAAAAATTCTGCCGGATCTTCGACCATCTCCGGTTATTTGATTGATGAAGATTTTGGAAAAGTGAGCGGCACGGAAACCGCGAAAATCATAAATCTTGTCGACAGCGTGAACCTTACGCTCGTTGCAACAAAATATTCAATAAAGGCTCAATTAACAAAAAATGGAGAAATTGTTTCAGGATATAGCGGACCGATTGAGTTTAAAATTTTAAATTCCGCTTTGGGACAATTTTTCCCATCCGCTCCTGTAAAAATGTCGAATGGAAGCGCTGTTGAAGCGATATTCCAACCTTATAGTACAGCGAATGGTAATGCTGAAATTTATGTAAATGTTCCCGGTTTTGCTTCCAGTTCCGTAAAGATAAACATACCTAAACCTCCTGAACAAGCGAAAAAAGAGGCAGAGCAAAAAGACACTTCTTATAAATATAATTATGATAAAGTTGCAGGATTTAATACGAAATCTTTGTATGTTTCGCTTTTGGGAGAAGATTTCGGGAATCCAAATACTGACAAAAACCTCGCACAGGCGTTCTTGCAAAATGGCTATGTGCAGGCAGTTTCGGCTGACACTCAAATCCAAAGCGGTACAAAAAAACTTGTTTCGATAGATGGATATGGAAAAATTGATGTTTTGTCGACCGATATCATGGCGAAAGTTTTGCCTACCGATGATTCCTCTGACAATGCCCAGAAAATTTCTTTTGAAGATGTAAATACAAAGGATGTTTTGGCTGAGGCCAGTGTAAAAATGGCTGATAGCATAAAAATTGATGCAAAAATATTATATGACGATCCGGATTATACTGTGGAACAAAAATCCGATGGATTTTATTTAAATAAAGGACTTGAGGCAAAAGTAAAGATTTTAAATGACGGAAAAATCTCAATAAATGACAGCTCTTTCGGATTGAGGCTTGCTGAAAAAGATGATCCTTTTGACATCTATGAATTTGCGTTGGTTGTGACAAAAGATTCACAAGATTTTGCGCTTGTAATGTTTAACGGCAAAAAAGAAGTAAAATTTAATCTTCTTTCTCCTGACAAGAAATATGATTTTGCTCAATTCTTCTCCCGCTCAGACACAAGCCAACCTAAGGGGTTATACCTCTTGGATAAAGATTCTTTGGCGGCTCCTTTCTCTGAGAATGCCGGCACCGGATTTAAATATCAAGATAAACATATGCTTTTCTTCGCGGCAGGAAATTCTGTCGGAGAATCGAGCATTCCTTATGGATCCGAGTATGGAATTATTTATGGAGATCCGAATGTTCGTGTCGGAAAAAGTTGGCTCGAAAGTTTGGTTAGCAAATTTAGCGGATATACAAAAGATATAGGCTCTCCCCTTTTCCAAGGAGACAGTGAAATTTATAAACTGATAAATTTTGATTTTAACGGAGACGGTAAAGACGATATTTTGTTAGTTTATGAAGATGGACTTGTCAGACTTTTGGAATACGAGGGCGGTCATAAGAAATTCAAAGATAAAGGATATATTTTGAATGTTACGGGCGGAATTTATAGCGCCGCGAAGGTGGATTACAATAATGACGGTTATGACGATCTTGTGGTTGGGACGAAGGAACCATGTAAGACTACGGAAAAATGTGTGTCTCTATTTGCGAATAATGCTACGGTTTTGGAGCGAAAACCCTTGAATTTGAATGTCGATGGGAAGGTTTATGAAATGAAGGGATATGACATGAATAAAGATGGATGTGATGATCTTGTTGCTACCGATTCGGCGGCAAATGTTCGAGTGTTTTACAATAAAAACGATGGCAAATCCTGCCAAGGACTTGAAACAAATTATGGAAATTCTTTCAATTTTGGATATGGTTTAAATGCCGATACTAATATGGGAGACAATCTTTTCTTGTACCTGCCCGGAATGGAAGATTTAAAGCCTGATCCTGAAAAAAATAATCAGGATTTTGTAGAGTTCGGAAGTCTTGGTGACGAGAATTTTAAAAAGAATAATAAGCAGTATAATTTCATGCCTATTTCAAAGATTTTGGGCTTGGGTACTTCGACAAAAACCGCTTTGGATATAAATGGAAATACTGTGGCGGCTGGCGACAAGATAGAATTTACCATTACTCTGAAAAACCAATCCGGAGTGAAGTTGAGTGAAGTTATGCTCGCTGAGGCGACTCCTTCCACGATGACTATTCAGGAAGACAGTTTGAAATGTGGTGATGAAAATTGTACCGACAAACTTGAGTGGATGGACTCCGGAATGAGCTTGAGGGGGAAGATAATAAAAAATATTTCAATTCCTGTTAATGGCAAACGCACCATAAAATATATTGCTACTATCAATTCAATCCCGTCTATAAAATTTGATCTCGGATATGATTTTGGTGGATATGAAAAAGATATTTATCCGGATATCCGAGTCCGTCCAAGCGTAAATCCTGAAGCCACTTTGATTTATCTTTATTCAACCGGCATTGGTGACACTTATGTGAACTATAAAAAGAAAGTCGTAGAAAGTCCAAAGAAAGGGCTTTCAGATGCGCATGACAAAGAGTTTAAAAAGAACGGGCTTCCTTCTCCGGCAGATCTTTTGAAGACGATAGGTTCGAGTGGCGTGCCGACGGGTGTGCAAAAATCTTTGACCGGAATACTGAAAAATTTTTCCGCCGATAAAAATAATAACGGATGCCCAGACAGTTGGGAGCTTATAAGTAAAGCTATGTCTCTGTCTCTGACTGATGAAGAAATAGGTGACATGGCTGACTCCGTTTATGACGGGATTAAGGCTGTCAGTGATTTAAAATGTAGCGGTGGTGGATGTTTGCCTATACCTTACAACTACGCTTTCTTGGTTCCTGATGATGAGACTCCCGGATATGCCGCTGTTGCATTTGGGACGCCGAATCCCCCTTATGTATCATTTTTCTATCCATCTAATTCGGCTTCTTCCGTACGTTTATATATTTCTCCGACTTTGACGATGGGGCTTGGAACAGCTGTTTGTATAGGCCCTAAGGGTAAGGTTGGTATGTGTTTTGCTACAGCTGTGCCTCCAAGTCTGCTTGGAGGATGTCCTGATTTCCTTGGAGATATAAATGATGCTATTGCAAAAGCTAAAGATGTTACAGCCGATCCTGACATCGGAACTTCAACCGTAACTTCAAATGGAGATGCTTCAGCCGAAAGTGGCGCTATCAATGGAGGTGATAGTTATTCGTCCATTTCCTTGCCTTTTTCAGCGGCTGATAAAGTAAATATACGAGTTCCCGGCTTCCCAAGTGTCCTTACGAATTGGTTGGATAAGGAAGCTGATGAGATTTATAACAAACTCTTGGATTTCCCGGATATATATTTAATAATTCCGGATTTTGGACAATTGGGAAGTAAATTTGCATCTGCCGGCAAAAATTTCAAAAAGATAAAAAGCATCAATGATATTATGAGGGCTATAAATTCGATTCCTTTCGTGCAACTCGAAGGGAAAGAAATCCTTATAAAAATTCCTGCAATTACGCAGGCTGAGATTGAAAAATTCAAGAGACAGGCTTCTTTGTGGGTTGACTATGAAGCCTCCGAACTTGATAGAATAGCGGAATATTGGAAATGTGACGAGAATAATTATCGAAAAACTCTTTGCGACAAAATAACCGTAAACTTGGGAAGTTATATAATTTCTATCAAAACTTTGATGGATAAGCTGGATAAGATTGCAAAATTGCCGTCTGAGATTTTGAAACTCAGAAGTCTTGAAGCGAAATATGCGACCCAGATTATTTGTTATATGGACGCCATAATGCAGTTTATGGGAGGGTATATAAAACGCCAGAATAAGATTGCTCAATCGTGGATGAAAGCCGTAAATGATGCCATAAAAACGTTCAAGGACTGGCGTGTGATTATGAATCTTTCGGTTGATTATGAAAAATCATGTAATGAATGTAACAAGAGTGATAGAACCAGCAAATTGGGAATGCTTTTAAGCATTTTTGTAAACATTCCTGATCCTCCTACTATTCCTCTGCCAAAGTGGCCGGATATTATATTTGATATTTCTCAAATAAAAACAGGTGTGCATATAGTTTGGCCGGATATTGTATTTAGACCTGAGCCTATAAATCTACCGA
The DNA here is from genome assembly GCA_002792535.1 of Candidatus Peregrinibacteria bacterium CG_4_10_14_0_2_um_filter_38_24. Taxonomy (GTDB): domain Bacteria; phylum Patescibacteriota; class Gracilibacteria; order UBA1369; family LOWO2-01-FULL-3; genus UM-FILTER-38-24. The sequence goes on from PFOM01000034.1 coordinate 5,337, forward strand.
CTCTTCCTACTATAACTTTCCCTGAGCTTCTTCCGGATGATTACACTCTTAATGTTGAGGATATTTTTGGAAATATAAAATTTGATCTTCCTAGCTGGATAAAAGATTTCCCTGAGTTTGCTATGCCTGACTTACCTGATCTTCCAAATCTTGCATTCCCAAATTTGCCGGATTTGCCACGTCCTCCAAGAATTCCTGCATTACCGAAAGAGGTCGCGGAAATAACGACAAGTCTTAAAAAAATTATAAAAATTCTGTGTCTTTTGAAAAAAGGACTTTTCACGATTCCCGAGAAAACTCTTTCAACTGAAATCCAAACTTTAACTCAGCCTTCCGCTCAAGCTATTTTGCCTTTCATAAAGCAATTTGGTGTGCAAATGCCTGCTATTCAATATGATACGCCTGCCGATCAAATAAGAGTGGATGCGAAATTGAATTTTGGAGTTGATACCAGTTTTATTTACTACGTTGCGAAACTTGGAGCGGATAAGATAAATAAACAAACCAAAAAATTTATTGATGGTATAAATGAATACACCGGTCTTTCGTTCCAGACCGCCGTGAATAATCTTGTAAATAAACTTGCTGAGATTGCGAGAGAAAATTTGAAGAAAGCGGCAGAGTATGCTGAAGAACAGGCGAAAGCCGGAGTCGATGCGGCTACAGATGCCGTAAAAGAGGCCACAGAGGCCGTGAAAGATGAGGTCCCTCAGCAAAACCCAGACAACGAACAAAGTTCTATCCCTGCGGTTTTTGTTGAATTAAATAATGAACTTAGCAATTTCAGCAATGCGATGGAAAAGTATGTTTCTTCTCTTGATCTAGACAAAGATTATCCGGATAAATTTTATCTTACAGCGACAGAATCAGTTTTGGAAAAAGATGACCCAATCCTAAATAGAAAACTTTCGGACATAAAAGATTTGGATATGGGAGACTTGGCGGAATTCCCTGAAATGGAAAAAATGTATGCCGTGAGAAACAGCATCTTGGCTTATGCAAACGACGTAAGTCAATCCAACAATGTACTGGCTGAGATAAAAGATTATGATGAATTCATGAAATTTGTTGTCGAAAATAACAAAGAAAAAAATCTGTTTGTAGAAAATACTATGCAAAAAGTCGATATCTCTACAAAAGATGAAGAGATAAAAGGATCTCTGTTCAGCGATGAAACTAAAGAGAAAATGATTGCTTATGCTCCTTCGGATATTAAAGATTCGGATGTCGGAGGCAGTGGAGATTCTCCCGGAGCACCAAAAGGATTATATGTCGTTGCTGACGGAAAAAATGAAAGTATTTTGAAATACACTTCAGAGCTTGGAAGTGCTGTGAATACTCTTTTCATGGACGTTGATGGTGATAATGATAAAGATATTGTTTTCTCTATGGTAGGAGAGGTTTACTTAAAAATAAACTTTAAAGAAACTCCAAAATCCAAGAAAGGTGACACTTATATTTCCACATCAAATAGCGGTGTTTCGGATTATGTTTTGAAAGATGGAGTGAATTTCACTTCTTATTATCCGATGTATGAAGCGCCTTTGTGTGCGGACAAGAACGCACCATTGCCTGCGATATCTCAAACAACTTTTTATGTTCCGATATTTCAAAATTTTGTTCTTGATGCCGGAAATTCTTTTGATGCAGAAGGACCAATTATGGAATATTCAATAGAGATGTTACCTTTCGAAAATGGAAAGAAAAAAGTCACGGAATTTTCGAAATTAATATGGAGCGATCTGAATTTGTCCGTTGATGAAAACGGAGATGGCAACACGCAAAATGACAAGAGTAACCCGAAATTCAATATCGGACCTTTTGTAAATGCCGGAGACATCGGACTTCATTATGCTATTCTCAATGTTGTGGATGCGTCTGAAAATTCTTCATCCCAAAAGATTACAATAAATGTTTTTGCTCCAAAAATTTCTCTCGACGCGCCTCTTGAAAGGACACCTGTGGCTGGCGGAAAAGTCGATCCTGCTTTGGCTGGATTCCCTTTCAGCCTCATGCGTGAACGATATGTTTACAGGGCAACGGGTGGAAATCTTACACTTGTACCAAAGCTTGAAAAAATAAAGACGCCTTCTGCCCAGAAAGACGGAACTTATCTGACAAGCAATGACGGAACTTATACAATTACAGATTTTATTACCGATGATTTCATGCTGATTGAAGATGAAAATGGAAATTTTATTGCAAAAATAAATCCAAAGACTGGAAATATCGGAGAAGTTGCAGACGGATATTCTGTAAAAGTAAATACTGCTGACAATGCAAACACCACTCCTACAAATCTGACAATAGTGGATAAAAACGGATACACCGAAGTCACCGTTTATGTTGTTGGAGACACAAATACCGACATCAATTCTTCTGATTCATATGGCACAAATATAATAGATTTGGATCCTAATGATGGCATTGAGGTGAAAATTTTGCCATCCAGTGACAAATATAATCCCGGTGGTGCGATTATTGTGGACGAAAAAAATCATATCGTTTTTGGCGCCATTGAGCCTTCCGGAAATATTACGATTTTTGATAATAAGCTTAAAGCTGCAAAAAAAGATAATGATTATGAAAAAGATCCTCTTGTCATAAATTTCAGCGTTGATGGAAAAGTTGTTGCGGAGATGCATATTAATTCAAATAATTCCGCCAAAGTTGTCGGTCAAAAAGATGTTCCTGTTTCAAAGGCTTCGAGTGCTGATATTCTCAGTAAATCTGCGGATTATATCGTCTCTCATTTTGCCGACTTTGATAAACTATCCCCTTCTCTAAAGAAAATTGCGGCGGATCTTTATGAAAAAGGTATTATCGAAGGTATAAAAGTCGGAGATGAAATTTATTTAAAACCTGAGGATCTTGTTACAAGAAGTCAGTTTGTAAAAATTCTTTTGAAGATGCTTTGTATAGAGCCTAGACCTGCGGCGTATCAGCCTTATACTAAAGATGAGGCTGGCGGCGGATTTTCGGATATTAAGTTCAAACAGCCTTTGGATTGGTTCTACGCTTATATCAAAGAGGCGGCGTTGAGAGAGCTGGTCAACGGATATCGAGGTGAGACTGATGCCAATAATTTACATCCTTTCAAGCCTGATAATACAATTAATTTGGCAGAGGCTGTGAAGATTATTCTTGGAGCGTTGCAGATGCAGACCATTATAAATGTGGATAGCGTTCAGATTGGAGTTCCTTGGTATGTAAATTTTGTACAAGCCGCGCAGAACCTTACGAAATATGTCTCAAAAGGTAAAGCTATAAAAAATAATTTCATTATTACCGCCGAAGAAGCTGAAACTCCGGAAAAAGCTATGGCGCGTGAAGCATTGTTTATCCTTGCGGGTAGAGTACTTGATATTTACAACTGTTTCGAAGATCCGACCGTCGAGAAGATGACTCCCGGGAAAAATGAAGATGGTAGTATCTCCGTAGAGCAAAAAGATAGTGACGGAGGAGGTCTTGATGATGCTACGGAATTAAAGAACGGTACTGATATTTTTGACCCGAATGATGATAAGACTTCCGGCACTCCTTTGGAATTCACGCAGAAGGAATCATTCCCGGGGGTATACATAGTGCCCGGAGAATGCAATACTTGCCCTTGTAAAGCGACTATTTCAAACAGCGATAACATTATCCCAACTGATAAATTTTTCACTATTATCTCTACGAAAGATGATAGTTATATTTTCTCTAAGAGTAATGTAATTGATGTTGTAAAATAAAATTATGAAAAAGATCTCACTCCTCATTTTGGTTCTTATCCTCAGCATTTTTATGTCGAATGTTTCTTTTGCGAAAACAGATTTTCCTCCCGAACTTGCGAACATGAAAAAAACGCTTGAGACTTCTCTGAAATCCGCTCCTATAAGTGAATGTAGGCAAAGACTTACTCCTCTTCTAGACATTGAGACTTTGGAATTTTTGAAATTTCTTGAAACAAATTTTCAAAATAAAAGTGCCGACACTACACTTTTGAATACAGCTATCGCAAAATATATGTCATATAAAAAGGGACTTAATAAGTTTTTTGGAATGGTAACTTTGAACTCGAATGTTCTTGGAAATATGCAAAGCACTGAGTACACCAACTATGTAAAATGCCGTGAAATTATGGATATGTATATTTCTTTGGCCAAGCAAAAACTTATGAATTATATGAAGAGTAACAGCGTCCAGAAAAAGGCGACGATGCTGGTCGAAAAGTATAAGGGCATCGGCAATAAACTAAAGGATCTCAATGATGCGATTGCTCAGATGTATGGATATTTCGCTACATTTAAAAATAAATCGCCCGGATTTTTAAACAAATGCGTCACAAATTAAAAATGAAATTTAAAAGCATAATAATCAGTTTTGTTTCCGCACTTATCACCATTTTCTTGGTAAGTGGAAGTTATGCAATTTATGCTGAGACCACCAAACCTAATTACTATACCTTTAGAAATCCAAGCTCTCCTCTTTTGATTGTGCAAGCGCAATATCACAGGGCTATGAATGATTATTTCAACGATAAACTTTCAATGCTCATAGAGTTGATTGATAAAAGTGATGATTTTTATAAAAGCGTTGATTTTAATTCTCCGAAAGATGCTACATTGTCAAATTACGCTGTTAAATGCGGAGAAAAGAATGTGAGCACTTACTGTGTTTCCATGACGGCAATGGATATTTATTTGGCATATGTGGACACTCTAAATAAAATGAAAGGATATTTGCCGATGGAAAATCTTCCCGCAAATCCTACCGCCGATAATCTTTTGGGGCAAAAAAGTTCACGAGATCTAAAAATTGATAAAGAATATGGAGAATCTAAAATCACAATGGAAGCTACTATTTCTGCTTACGATGAATTTAGAATGGCTTATCCTGTTCATAAAAAATACGTTACCACTTTAAAAGGAATTCTTAAGTATAGAACCGCTTTGGAAAAATTAAGGAATCAAGTTCTTAGATTTCCCGGGAAATTTATTGACGCCACTTCGGCAGAATGTAAATAAATATGAAAAAAATATTGCCAATCATTATAGGAATTGCTTCGGGACTAATAATCGCTTTTACAGGCGTACACTTTTATAAATTAAATGTCGCTTACGGTGAATTAAACTGGTGGAACAAAACAGTCGCTTTTTCTGATTCACTTGCGTGGAAAGATGTTTTTGGCGCTTTTGCTAACGGAAAAGATTTATATAATTTGGTTTATGTAAAACGTTTTATTGTTCCGGAAAAAAATGCTTTGAAAGATATTGCAAAAAATTACGGACTAACAATAACTGAAGCAAAAAGTGTTGCGGGAGGCAGTATCATTCCTCTTTTAAATTCTTCTTACAACAAGACTCCGAATATGACTCAGGAGAAAGCGTTAAGAATAATGCGAGAAGTTAAAGAGTCTTATGAAATGTTAAATGAAGCTTATGCCCTTCAACAAGAGGCTGACACTTCTATTGCTCCAAGTGAAATTTTTGCAAACAATGATTTGATTGATTCCGGTTTTGATTTAATTTATGACCTTTCTAAAATTGAGGAGGCTTTGTTTGTAGAGATTAGTGAAACTACAATAGGGAAGCCTTATCTCG
>PFOM01000031.1 GCA_002792535.1 Candidatus Peregrinibacteria bacterium CG_4_10_14_0_2_um_filter_38_24
CCAAGAGAGTCACGAGGCAAAATCAAAGAAAATGGACGATATTTTATGCTGGTTAAAAATTCATATATTCCAAAAAAACAAAATGATGGATTAAGAAAAATCTTTAATTCGGGTGAACATGAAAGTATACAAATCCAATATACTGATTTTACGTTAACGCTGGACAAGGTTTGCACTTATGAATTCAAACCATTTTATAAGCCTAAAACTAAAAATTGTTTTTTCTCCTGTTATCTTATAAAGATATTGGGCTTTACATTCACTAGTGGTGGTAAAACTCTAACAGTAACCGCTGAACCTGCCACTGTATTTGCATACGATGAAACGCAAGAAGAATTTGCTAATAAAATTGATACTTTCATCCAAAAATAACTTCTGCAAAATGCGCAAAATCTTCCTATCATTCCCGGGCTATCAAGTAAAAATACGCGGCAAACGTAAAAAGCTTGGTATTCATGAAAAATCAAAATTTCATAGTGAAGATAAAAAATTTTCTAACAAGAAATTTACAGAATTTTATAAACTGTTGACCCCTGAAATAATGGGGATAAATTGGCGCGCGGATGAGGTTTTGAAATGGGATAGAGAGCAATGGAGGCTGAGTATTGCCTGTTTGCTTTTTAGTGAGCTTGAACAGTATCAAAGATCAAAAAAAGTTATGACTTGGCAAAAGGAATGTGCTGAAATCGTCACTTTATACGAAACTTTGCTTTCAAGACGTAAGAATGATAATGGGCGGCATAAGATAGTGCAGCGAGTTGAAATACTTTTAGCCGAGCACTACAAAAAGGACTTCCCGAAAATCAGAAAGAATCTAAAAACATTGTTCGATTATAGAAATGAGTTTGTGCATGGTGGTTTCTTTGATCGGCTTAAGAAAGCAACTAAACCTTACCCCAGTGATACATTGGCTCAGTTGCCGAATGTTGATTTCCAATTTCTTGAAGAGCAAACAGAGGTTTTGAGAAAAACATTGATTCTTTTCATTTTTCTCAGAAAGAAATTTAAAAAATCAAAAAAATATGCCGGACTATCCGTTCCGGCAATAATCAATATGGGAATAATGGACATTGCGACACGAAAGAAAATCAGGGAATACTCCAAGCAAATTCTGGAATTAACGTATTACAAATAATCACTATGAACATCACTTATTTTAATTTTGCCCTAGAGAAAATTAGTAATGATGAAATTGAAAAAATTCTTCACCAATTTACTGATTTATTGCCGATGGGGATAGTGTCTGTGACAAGTGGCGAAGGATTTATAGATTACATGGGGAAAGTATTTGATTTTTTTTGTTCATCTGATAAAGAGGGAGTTAGTAGTATAGATGCCTTTTTAAAGGTCCTTTTTAAATTTTCATCAGTCGATTAGGTAAAAAAGAAGCAAATATATCTCGGAGATGATGAGCCATCAGCTTACAGGCTTTTAGAAGATGGCTTTGCCAAAGGAATGAAGCTAAAAAACTGTAAAATAGTAGTGGTTAGCGGTAACAAGTATCATATATCGGCACCTCATGGAGTCGCCGTAGGAAATGTTTGTATCAATAGGTGCCTGGAGGAAAAATCCATTTGGCATGAAACAGCTCATCTGTTTGGAGTAAGTGATCATTATGATGAAAATACTCATGAGACAATTTGTGGAGATGAAAAATGTTTTATGCGATGGAATGCTTTAAATGGAGACCATTTTTGCGAGAAAGCACTAAGTGAAATAGCATTTTAGGTACATAAGATCATCCCGCCCCGAAAAAGGAGGATATTTTAGAGTGGCTTCCCCTGCGCCGCCCGCCCCCTTTCGGGCGGCGCATTTTTCGCAACAATACTTCAGGCGCGCGGTGGCCGGCCGCACCGCGCGCCTACAAGGGTGTTTTCAAAATTTCCTCTGGAGGCTAGCCTCCAGATCCCCTAAAATAGGTTCGAGCTTCGTTCAGCAATTGCGACCAATTTAATACCGCATGTCTCAGCCGTCTTCTTTTTTAATTTCTGCACAAGGCTCCAATTTTCCCTCAAGATTCAAAATCCTTGTCGCATCTTCCGAATTAATAGCAGAGAGCTCCGGATCCCTGTCCTTTTCCGGATAAACGATTTTATAAAACTCAGGCATAAGTGAGTAAACAGCTTCTTTCATAGTCAGAACATCAGACTTATGAACGAGACGAGACCATGTGTCAGGAGCACCATAAAGAACCAAATCAATCCCCGTAGCAGGAATAATTTTGCCGTTTGGACACTTTAAGAACGCTAAAGCGAAGTCACCTCCCATTTCTTTTGTCTGAGCCCTGGCACACACCTCAACGCTTCTGTAATAGCCCCTGTCAGTTTGCATTTTGATGTAGGCATCCTTCATTTCAGTCAAATAATTCACTTGGCTAAAACCACCAAGGCATTTAATCCCATAATAGAAAGAAAGAACAATATAGCAAAGCATCATGCTTGGAATAAGTTCCTTCCTGCCGAACGCTTCCCTAAGCCCTTCAGGAGTCAATTTTACTCTATAATTCCCGTCTTCGCTCACAAGTTCCCCTCCACTTCTCCAAAGTTGAATACGATACTTAGATCCTTTTGGTAAAGCCCAAAATAAATATGTTCCAAGCTTCTTTTCAAGGTCGAAAGCTCCCTGAATTCCATCGAAATATTTTTTCATCAATACGTCAAAATCTTCATCAAAAAGTATATGTCTGATAACAGTATCTTGATCAAAATGTTTCGTCTGTAGAAGCTCCATGACAAGTTTTTCTTGCTCAAGATAAATCAAATCCGGAGGAGTAACATGGCTTGGTTCAAAGAATTTTTGCCATAAATTGAAATTTGTCTTGGTGACTTGTTCCGAGAAAGTTTTGCATCCCAAAACTTCCGGATTCAAATAGATTTCATCTAGGATTCCCCCAATCTTATTCGCATAAGGCCGCCCCAATTCTCCAATCCTCACTTTTTCATTTATATTTTTTTTAGCATTATTTATGTCATCAGCAGTATAAGACCTAAACTCAAAAACAGGGCAAAGCCTATCGCTTGCTGGGAAAAATGAAACTTTATGATTTATGATTCTTTCTTTTTCATAAGCGGTAAACAAAAGACCTCTCGGATAAGAAGAATTATTTAGAGAAACATTTCCGCAAGACAAAACTATAATATATCTAAGCAAAGGATCCGGATTCCCGAAATAAGGAACAGCTGTAACCAAATTTCCATTTATGAAAAACGGAGAAGTTACAGGTCCGTGATGATCGGCAGTAGAAACAAAATATCTTTTTTTCAATTGTTGTGTCGCCGCATTGGCAGTATCTTTGCCCAATAAACGCACTATGGATTTCCGAAACACGGCCAAAAATTCGTTCTGTCTTTTTGCGAAACCGGGTCCCCTATTTACATCTATATAATCCTGCGCGTATTCATGGAGAGTTTTATGTCCATACTTCTCGACAATCTTTTTTAAGACAGGTTTTTTCGAGAGAACGCTGTCTACAAGCCTTTCAAAGTTGACAGGCAGCGGGACATCCGAATTATCAGAGGTACTCATATATTTTTTAAATCATAATAGGATTATACGGGATTCTTAAAATAAGTCAACGCTCCGTGGAAAGTTAACTTTATGGCTACAGAACTTGCAAAATTAGCGTTTTTAAATACCTACCTTCAGGAAAAGATAATTTATCGGTATGGTCTACGGCTTGACCTATTGTAGAGACCACTTGAACATCTTTTTTTGCGCCTCCTGCCGCGATTTTCAGCGTATTTCTAAAATCATCAATAGAAACTCTTCCTGAACAAGAACTTGAAAACAAAACCCCGTCTTCTTTAAGTAAAGCCATACATTTTCTATTCAAATCCATGTAAGCTTTTAAAGCTTTTTGCACATTCCCGCCGGATTTTGCGAAAGCGGGGGGATCGCAAACGATAATATCAAAATCTCCGGCTTTTATTTCTTCAGTCGAAAGAAAATCAAAAACATCAGCGACGACGACTTCTCCGGCATCAAGTTTATTCAATTCGAAGTTCTTTTTTACAAGCTCTGTAGCGGTTTTTGAGCTATCGACCGATACGACTTTTTCAGCACCACCTTTGGCGGCATAAAGACTAAAAGCACCAGTATAGCAAAATAAATTCAATACTTTTTTCCCATCGGACATCTCAAAAAGTTTTTTTCTTGCATCCCTTTGATCAAGAAAAAATCCTGTTTTTTGTCCGCCCAAAACATCACTGTAAAATTTTATTCCATTCTCTTCGAAAATAATTTCACTATTCACTTCCCCAAAATGAACAATAGGTGTAAGCACTTTTAGCCCTTCTTGCCTGCGTATTTTGACATCAGACCTTTCCACAATAGCGGAAGGTTTAAATATATATTTCAACGCAGAAATAATCTCATCTCTAAAATTATCCATTCCGGCAGTATGAATTTGGAAGACAAACACATCGTCATATCTGTCTACAATAAGCCCCGGAAGGCCGTCGGAATCAGCATAACAAAGCCTGTATCCTGTTGTATTTTTCGGAATAATATTCTTTTTACGTTCATCAAGTTTACGAAATCTTTTTTCAAAAAACGCACTATCGAAAGTTTCACATCTATCTCTCGACAAAATTCGCACACTGATAGATCCGGCTGGATTGAAATATCCTGTCCCAACATATTCTCCGCCATCGGAAAAAACCTCTACGATCTCACCAATACGCGTAGCTTCGCACTTGGATATTCCATTGGAAAATATCCACGGATGACCTGAAACTACAGGCATATCCTTCTTTGGTTTTAAACTTATTTTAGATAAATCAGGCATGAAATTTATTGAGCAACTCCGCTAAACAAAGCCATAGGATCGAATTCTTTGACGCCCTCCGGAGCTTCGACAGTCACAGGTACATTGATGTCAGATATTGATGCTTTGAACGCAACATCCAATTTCATACCGGAAATAGTGTCATTTGCATTGATATTAATTTCCGCCTTGTGAACCGTCTTATCTTCGACTCCGACCCAGAAAGTAGCTTTTAATTCACTATTCTTAAGATTTGCATCAAGAATATTCATCTGTTCTACAGTAGACTCTTCTCCGTATATTTTTCTTGATTCATCTACAAAAGTTTTTACAGCTTCATTGTCCAATGCTGTTTCATATAGATATTCTCCACTGATTTCTCTCATATATTTTGCGCCACTAAAAAACTGAGTATTTTTCAATAATTTCTTAAGTTTTATCTCCTCAGGGGTAAGTTTTGAATCGTCCCCGAAAATAGAAGATTTCTGTAAAGAATCAACAATATCCTGCGGCAGTTGAGTCCTCCACCATTGTCCGAGTAGAGGTTTAGTAACATCTTCCGTAATCATTCCTCCAAAAGAGCTGATTTTTGAAACAAGGAAATACAAATCGGATTTATTAATCTTTACTTCTCCGGAAAGATTTTCGCTGTTTTCCCCCATAAATCCGGTTCCATCAAGTTTCAAATTCAAAAGAAGATTTTTAGGATCCTGAAAATCACTTGAACCTGAGAAAGAAAGATCAAAATTTAAATCTCCGGTCGTATTATCCACGACGCCACTTTTCAAACTTCCTGAAAACGAAGAGACGCGTACATCATAAAAATTACTAAGTCCTTCTTTTACGATTTTATCTCCATCTTTTTCAGGATTAATCCCAAAAAGGCTACATCCTGAGAAAATCACCAACGTAGTTCCCAAAGTGATAAAATTGCGAATAAATTTATTCATATCTATAAAATAAAAAAATAAAGCATGACAATGCTATTTGAAGACGACGTTCTTGTCAATTAAGCCCTTTTGACAGCTTTTATGATTTGGTTTATCCATACGCCATCCTCGTACACAAGTTCATCGATTTCTATATCAAAAAAAGAATCTTCAAGGGCGGAGATAACATGTTTTGGCATATGGTAAAAAGATTCTATGATAACTTCATCATTATAAATCTTCAATTTTGGCGGTTTTCTTTGATTGATATTGCTCAAGATAAAAAACCCGCCATTTTTAAGAACTCGATAGGCTTCCTCAAAAGTTTTCTTTAAATCTCCGACATGAACGATAAGAAAAAGAGCGGTGACAACATCGAAAGATTCATCTTCGAAGGGCAAATTCTCGGCATCTGCAAGGATAAAATTAGCTTTTTTAAATTTCTTTTTTGCAATCTCCAGCATTTTTTTCGAGACATCAACTCCGTAAACATCCGCGGCCTTAAAATCATACAAATGTTTGATTCCCCTGCCCGTACCGCATCCCAAGTCCAAGACTTTTTTGCCTTCTACACAGCTAAGAATCAAATTCAACTCGTTGCCCTCTAGGCTATTCAAAAATGACAAAGTTTTGTCATAATACTCGGCCCATAAATCATATCCTTCACCCGAAGAATAAATTTTGTTTATTTTTTTCCCTTTATAAGTCATACTTGGATTATAGCATATAACGCAAAAAAACATGGGAGTAGGAGGAAAAAAACCAGCAATGAGGGAAATAGATGAGACAAGGTCAGCCGGACGAGATGACGCATTTGAAGAAATCGTACAAAGAATCATCTCGGCAGGAGGGGAAATAATCGAAGACGAAACCCACCCTTTATTCATCGATATTGGCATGCAGGAGCTGGAAATAGGGACTGAGCGCAAGATAAAATTCAATATGCACAAAATGGATTTTGAGCTTACCAGAAGAAAAGAAACCTCAAAGATTCAAGGTGCAGGCTCGCAAAAATATCTTGAAGATTTACTTCCTCCAAGAATAGCGCTGTCTCTAAAAAGGAAATCAGAGCTCTCAGACGACTGGCAAAGTGTTGATTTGGACGCATTATTATAGGCGAGCGCACGGCGCGAGCGCGTAGCAAGCGAAGAATGTGGCTCTGCCACTTCTGAGCGAAGCGAAGCCTACAATAGATCTATCCAAGAATTTTCTTGGCCCATTTCTCCATCTCAGCCTCTTCTTTATCGTCATTATGATCGAATCCAAAAACGTGAAGAAGTCCATGTACAAACAAAACTTCAAGTTCTTTTTGAAGACTGTGATCACGTTCTTTAGCCTGTCTTTTCGCGGTATCCAAAGAAATAAATATATCTCCAACTAATATCTCATCTCCACCATGTACGGCAGAAGAATCTTCCATGTACTCAAAAGAAATTACATCTGTTGGCTTGTCGAAGCCACGAAACTCTTTATTTATTTTTTGTATTTTTTTGTCATTAACGATAATTAGAGAAATTTTTCCGATTTTTTCTGCGATGATCTTCTTTATTTTAGTCGCGAGTATCTCCGAAAAACGCGCGAACAAAGGCTTAAAAATGCGTTCCCCCACTTGTTCCTTAGCCTCATTTGTAAAGCTCAATTTAATCGACATAATCATTTTTATTAAGCCATAATTTATTAAAAGTTTTCCATTCATCGTCAGATATTTCCCAATACGGATAAATAGCTATACCGGCAAAACTATCAAGATTACTCCTTGCATTATCAAGTCCCATAATGACTCCAAGTATTCCATTTTTTACATTTTCGATTTTAGGATCGAAATTCTCGCTTCCTTTTTCGTATGCGGGAATTCCAAAATAAATTTTTCGATTTTTAAGAAGAGAAGTGATTCTGGAAACCTCCTCGACTATAAACTTTTTATAAAGCCAATCAGAGCGAAGTTTTGTGTCATACAGCATTACTACTATTTCATCGGCATACTTCGCCACATTTTTATAATTTATCTCCGAATTAACATTATCAAATTTTAAAACATTCTGCGTGTACCACAAAAAAGATTCCGGAATTATATCCGGCAATGCCACAGATAAAACTTTTTCTTCAGACATATTTTGTTTGCATTCTTCAAGTAATTTTATAAATCCACTATCGTCATCGGACATAGGTTCTATGTCAAAGTGGATGCCGTCGAAGCCGATAAACTGGGCCAAAACACGACATTGATTAGCCACATTTCTTCGGATATTTTCATCGTCCAAATCAAGCTTGCCACGAATCTGCCCAAGCCACGCTTGATATTTTATGTTGCTGTTTATTCCCTTCGCCTGCCTCAAAAAATAAGAGGAATAAACATATGATTTTTGCTCTATTTGGCCGTTTTCAAGAATAGGGCCGACATGTAAAAAAACATTTGAAATCTGATGTTTCCGCAAATTATCAACAAAGTTTTTTATCTCATAAAAAGTCTTCCCTTCCTCTACCCATTCATGTCCTGCCCACACAGCATTATCTCCCGTATTGTATTCGATATAGTCACGAAACCTTGGAACCCCGACAAAATAAAAAAGCCCAAGAACAAGGGGAAAAAAAATAACGACAATAATACTCCACGTAAAAATACTAAATTTTTTCATTCAATTTTTTTAAAACTTCATAAACCACTATTCCATAACACGTCTCAACATTCAAAGAATTTGCACGTCCGAGCATCGGTACTTTTACAGCCATGTCCGCAAGCTCCATCACTTCATCAGATATTCCCTCAACTTCATGTCCAAAAATAAGACAAAGCGGAAAATTAAAATCAGCCTTCTCATACGAAATACTCTCATGTGCAAGCTCTACGGCGCATATTGTATAGCCGTCTTTTTTGAGTTTTTTTATCACGTCCACGGCCGAGTCTGAATACTCCCATGGAACAATTTCATCAGCGCCAAGAGCGGTTTTCGAAATTTCATTTCTTGGTGGTTGTCCCGTGATCCCACACAAATAAAGTTTCTCGAGCATTACCGCATCGGATGTCCTAAAAATAGCACCTACATTATAAAGGCTTCTAACATTATCGAGTACGGCCACAAAAGGACTTCTTTTGGCTTTACTTACGTCTTCGACAGAAGGTTTGATTTGGAGTATCTCCTCATGCGTTAATTTCTTCATCTTACTTATTTATGAAAGAAAATGTTCGAACAATCATATTATCGAGCTCTTTCATAGTGATAGGCTCGTCAGGTCTAAAGTATTCATACTTGTCGACAATACCATTGTCCACCGCAAAATTCACATAACGCGGATACCACCACATATAACTTATTTTCGGGTTAATATCAACAAAATATGAAGGTTGACTAGCCAAATTATCATCTCCACCAAGCTCCTTGGACAATTCGAATCGATATTTCGGATCTAAAAGGTCTGTCGCAGTTAAAACAACTTTCAGAGCATCTACTCTGGAAATAGTTTCCTCGGGCTTAAAGGGGCTATTTGTGTCATTTAGATAGCCGTTGATAATCCCAAGCATGGTAGCGATATTTATTTCATTATAATACTGATTCTCTTTTTTAACATCAGGATAAAGAATGAGCTCAGGATCGAGAGCTATGTCGTCAAAAGAAGACATAGCCATGAAATTAAAAAGACAGAATTCTTTATAATCCAAGCATTTTTGTATGCTATCGGTTTTTTTATTTTTCAAATCAAATCTGTCTATTACCATCTTCACAAGTTCCCCTCTTGAGACAGTTCTTTCATTATCAAGATCAGAAACAGGCTTCTTTATGCCAAAAGACCCATCATTGCCAAAAAACACAAAAGCCTTTCCGGCATTTATACGATTTGGAAAATCAGAATATCTTGAGCCAATCAGTAAATCTTTTTTAGAGTCTCCGTTAAAGTCCACAGTATCCAAATTAAACCCAAACCAATCATCAGAATTTTCTCCATGTATAACTGAAGAAAATTCATTTTTTCTCATACTATAGCGGGATTTTTTCTCGTCAATCTTTACAACATAAACATTTCCCTCTTTAAGGCTGACAGAATTTCCTATCCCTGGAGCGCCAACAATGACCTCACTCAAGCCATCCCCGTCCATATCTTCCATCAAAACTTTCGCACCAAGTAAAATCTCATTTAAAGGATTTTCAATAACAAAATCAGGCGAAATTACCTTTACATTTTTTTTAGAAAAATCACTTCTGCCATAATATACAGCCACGCGACTTTTATTTTTTGGTCCTTCGTAAGGGAAAGCTGAAATTGCAAAATCTTTATTGCCATCATTATTTATATCTCCAGTAGCAATAGAAAAACCAAACCATTCCTTGTCAAAAACGCCATTAACTATATTTGTAGGCTTATTGATAATTTTTTCGATTTTTTTATTTTCATAAATATATACGCGTCCGGTTTTATCCATATTTTGAATGCCGGAATAGTAGGCGCCTATGAGCAAATCAACTCTTTTGTCACCGTTTATATCCCCTGCCGCCATGGATGCCCCAAATCTTTCATTTTTAACTTGTCCGTGAAAAACAATATCCGCATTTGAAGAAAAAGAAGGATAAAAAGAAATACCGGAAAATTTTCCATAAAAAACATATACATTTCCACTCTTCTCTCCTGAAGGAGAATCCGAAAAAGGCGCAGAGACAAGCAGATCATCAATCTTATCGGAATTGATATCGGCAGTGTCCATAGACATTCCGAAAGCGTCTCCATCATCAACTCCATACATCGTAAAATCGGCGGATCTATATAAAAGATCTATATTTTTCTCGCTAAAATGACTTTTTCCATAAAATAAATATACCTGTCCTGGATGCTTGTCTTTCTCGTAAGAATAGAAAGCTGAGGCATTATAAGCGCCTATTGCTAAGTCGTCAGCTCCATCTCCGTTAAAGTCACCGGAAGCAATGGAAGTCCCGAGCTGATCTCCGGAATTTCGTCCGGTAATAATGATATCTGCAGTAAAATTAGAGAGATTGGCTTTATCTACAAAAAAATCATTTTTTCCAAAGTACACCAAAACCTGCCCATTCCATTTTCTGTCGTCCACGGAGGCAAAAGGCGCGGCAATTGCAATATCTTGGATCCCATCGCGATTAAAATCTCCACTCTTAGTGTCGGCGCCAAGCTGACTGCCAGGATAAATCCCCTCAAATTCGACCTTAGAGACGTCTACTCCGGTAAAGAGTTCATGGACATAGGCATCATCAAAATTTTCAGCTAATACGCTAAAATTTAAAGACATTGAAGTGCCAATGAAGACAATTACTAATAATAAGGTATTAATAAAACGCATGAAATGTAGGAATAAGAATGAGAACGATTCAATTATAAAGAGACTTCAGTGGACAATCAACTAGACACGTATAGACAAAGAGAATAAAATCATGGCAAAGATGTCTATATCTTGTCTATAGACATTAAATACATAATAGATATGCAACTAGACAGCACCTTGTCCACATATAATCTAGACCGAAAAGCCGCAAGCCGATTGTTAAAAGTGTCAATAAGAACACTAGACAGGTATATAAAGTCTAAAAAATTGTCTAGTCATGTAGAAGATGGGCGTATTTGGCTTAATAAAGGCGAAATACGCAAACTAAAGAGTGGACAGGTGTCTACAGCTATAGTAGACAATGTCGACATGTCTATGCCTGAGATGTCTATAGACATGTCTATAGACACGTCAGTAGACACGTCAGTAGACAATGTAGACAGGGTGGAGGTTTTTGAGGCTAAGACTAAAGCAAATCCATCAAAAGAAGATCATGAGATATATAAAAAATTATATTTTGATGTCAAAGAAGAGTTAAATGTGAAACAAGAACGCCTCGAAATAGCAAATTACAGAGTGGGACAGCTCGAATCACGGCTCAGAAGTAGTATTCCCATGCTCGAATTCCACAGAGATAAGTATCAAAGCGATAAAGAAAAACAGGAGTTGAGCGAAAAAATAGAGGCAAAAGAAAAAGAGATAAAAGAGGTCCATTTGAACGTAAAGATAGAAAAATTCAACAAGAGAATTCTTTTAACAATCCTTCTTTTCACTCTGGCACTTCAGCCACTTTGGCTTCTTTTGTACTACAAATAAGCTTTTAGTTTATTTCCATC
>PFOM01000035.1 GCA_002792535.1 Candidatus Peregrinibacteria bacterium CG_4_10_14_0_2_um_filter_38_24
GATATGAGAAGTTGCGTAGCAATTTGGGTTGAGGCTCTGCAAGAGCCGAACCTCATATCCGCTGTTAGGCGAGGGTGAGCGACCAACGGGAGCGAAAGTGCAACGTCCCCTTGAGTTCAAGCCTGAGCCGTCCCTCGATTTAGTTTTTAACATTTTTCTGTTTGATTACAATAATTTGTCCAGTAATATGATCGGCCTCCTTTGAAGCTAAAAACAGAGTCAAGCTCGCGACATCTTCAGGTTGAAGTGCGCTATCGGGTGAAGCGTCTTCTGGGAAAAATTTTTTGTACGCTTCAGTTGCCACGTCAGAAGGCGAAATACAATTGACTTGAATTTGCTGATTTCTAAGTTCATGAGAAAGCCCAACAGTTAAATCCTCAATAGCTTTTTTGGACACAAAGTAAGGTAGCCAACCTTTTGCGCCACTTTCGAAAGTGCCGGAAATATTGATTATCTTACTGCCTTGCTTCATCAGAGGAATCAATTCATGTGATAAAATAGTTGGCGCAGTTAAACCAACATTGTAGGTGTCCAAAATTTCATCGGTTGAAAAATCAGCAAATTCAATACCTGAAAATGCTTTGTCTTTTGAGTGCCAGATTCCAGCTACATTGACGAGAATATCAATTTCGCTTTCTGACTCTTTGATACTTGAAGCAAACTTATTAATCTCATCAACGCTTCTCAAATCAACACAAAAAATTTTTCCTTCACCACCTGCTTGCTCCACAAGTTCAAGTGTTTTTTCTAATCCATCTTTGGAGCGAGCCAAAAGCATAGTTTTCGCACCTTCCGAAGCGAGTTTGACGGCAATAGCGCGACCAATGCCCGTGCTTGCGCCAGTAATGACGGCTGTTTTGTTTTTTAGCTTCATAAAATTATTGTAATCATTTAAAGTTTATAAAACAATCGTTAGCTTGATAGGCTCAGGCTTGAATTTCGCCTAACTGGTTCTTATACGAACTTTTACCTGAACCACTTTTCGCAGTGGTAGTAGCATCTCCAGAAAATTAATCCGGTGATGATTCCCCAGATATAGCTTTGAATGAAGCCATAAATAAAGCTTAGGAAGTTTAGGCCTGTGTATCCGAAAAATGACATTCTCATAAGGTTTGTGTGCAATTCGAGAAGGTCTGCAGGAATTGCGAATCCCCAGAAAAAGCAGATGGCAAACATGATTGCAAAAAGTCCGCCGAGGGCCATTGCGAGTGGTTTTAGACGTAGAGTCATAGTGGTGGGGGTTAAGGTTGGTTTTATTGTAAGTCTTTCGTGGAGGATTGGCAAATTTTATAAGTAAAAAAGTGTCATTGGTTTTCCAATAACACTTTTTGATAGTTTAGTTTTTATCTTTACTTTGCTCCGGTTCTCTTTGTGATGATTGCTTCAGCAACAGAGCTTGGGACTTTTTCGTAGAAACCGAATTCCATTGTGTAGTTTCCGCGACCTTGTGTCATTGAGCGAAGGTCAGTTGCGTAACCGAACATTTCAGATAATGGAATAGTAGCTTTGATGAATTTGACCATCGTTCTGTCTCCTGTTTCAAGAATTTGTCCACGTCTTGAGCTGATGTTTCCCATTACATCTCCAAAATAATTTTCAGGAACAACAACTTCCACTTTCATGACAGGTTCAAGAATAACAGGGCTTGCGGCTTTTGCTCCACTTTGGAAGGCGATTGATGCTGCAATTTTGAATGCCATTTCAGATGAGTCAACATCATGGTAACTTCCATCGATAAGTTCTGCTTTGATGTCTACGACAGGATATCCTGCAAGAATTCCTCTTGTAAGGGCTTCCTGTACACCTTTATCGACAGCTGGAATAAATTCTTTTGGAATTTTTCCTCCGACGATTGAGTTTTCAAATTCGTATCCTTTTCCAGGTTCTTGTGGATAAAGTTTCATTATTACGTGTCCGTATTGTCCACGACCTCCTGATTGTTTTGCGTATTTTTCTTCACATCTTACTTCTTTTGTAATCGTTTCTCTGTATGCAACCTGTGGGGCACCGATGTTTGCTTCAACTTTGAACTCTCTTCTCATACGATCGATAATGATATCAAGATGAAGTTCTCCCATTCCAGCAATAATTGTTTGTCCTGTTTCTTGGTCTGAATTAACCCTTAGTGTTGGATCTTCTTCAACAAGTTTCTGAAGAGCAAGTCCCATTTTTTCTTGATCGGCTTTCGTTTTTGGTTCAACTGCAATTCTGATAACCGGTTCCGGGAATGTGATTGATTCAAGTAGTAGGGGATGAGCAGGATCACAAAGTGTGTTTCCTGTAGTTGTGCTTTTTAGTCCGACTAATGCGGCGATATCTCCAGCATGTACAACTTTGATTTCTTCTCTGTTGTTTGAGTGCATTTGAAGAATACGACCGACCCTTTCTTTGCTGTCTTTTGATGCATTTAGAATGTAGCTTCCTGATTCAAGTGTTCCTGAATAAACACGGAAGTAACAAAGTGATCCAACGTATGGATCTGTTGCAATTTTGAATGCTAATGCTGAGAATGGTTCTTTACCGTCCGGATGTCTCAAAATTTCTTCTCCTGTTTTGACGTCATGACCTTTGATAGGAGGTAGATCGTGTGGTGATGGAAGGTATGCGCAAACTGCGTTCAAAAGGACTTGAACACCTTTGTTTTGTAGCGCTGTTCCACACATAACAGGGAAAAGTTTCGTATGAATTGTGGCTTGTCTTAGAGCGGCTTTTAATTCTGGAACTGAAATTTCTTGTCCGTTGATGAATTTTTCCATAAGTGCATCGTCGTGTTCTGAAACTTTTTCAACCAAAATAGCTCTGAATTTTTCCATTTTGTCTTTCATGTCTTCCGGAACTGGGATTTCTAGGACTGTTTCTCCTTTGTCTCCTTCAAATGCGTATGCTTTTCTTTCGATAAGATCAACCATTCCGCTGAAATCTTTTTCCATTCCGATTGGAAGTTGGATTGCGACTGCGTGTGGATTTAGTCTTGTGTGAATTGAATCTAAGCTCATGTAAAAATCTCCTCCGATCTTGTCCATTTTATTGATGAACGCAATACGAGGAACATCGTATTTATCCGCTTGTCTCCATACTGTTTCGGATTGTGGTTCTACTCCCATCGCTCCGTCGAAAACGCAGACACCTCCGTCAAGTACACGAAGAGAACGTTCTACTTCAACAGTGAAGTCAACGTGCCCTGGAGTATCGATAAGATTGATTTTATATTTTTCTCCGTCCGGTGTTGTCCAAAAACAAGTTGTTGCGGCAGATGTGATTGTGATTCCTCTTTCTCTTTCCTGTTCCATCCAGTCCATTACAGCGGCTCCTTCATGTACTTCTCCAATTTTGTAGGATTTCCCTGTGTAGAATAGAATACGTTCTGAAACCGTTGTTTTTCCGGCATCAATATGCGCAATGATACCAATGTTGCGTAAATTTCTTAACTCGTCTGCCATTGTTTTTTGGTGATTAAAGTTTGTAAAAGTTTTTTAGTATTTCGCTAAATGAGCGAAGGCTTTATTTGCTTGTGCCATGCGATGTGTATCTTCTTTTTTCTTGAAGGCTGTTCCTTGTTCACTTGAAGCTTCTGTGATTTCGTTTGCTAGGCGTTGAGCCATAGTTCCGCTTTTTTTGTTTCTTGATGCTTGGATTATCCATCTGCATGCTACTGCCAATTGTCTGTCCGGCTTAACTTCTATTGGAATTTGGTAAACCGCACCTCCGATTCTTTTTGCTTTTATTTCAAGCTGAGGTTTTACATTTTCAATGGCTGTTTTGAATACTTTTTCCGGATCTCCTGAAGTTTTTTTGCTGATAAGTTTTAGTGTGTCGTTGAAAATTTTCCTAGCTGTTGATTTCTTTCCTGCAAGCATTATGTAGTTGATGAACTTTTCTTGCATTGGGGAAGATTCTTCCGGGATAAACTTTTTGATTGCTTTATAATTTGCCATATTGGATTGTCTTTATTTTATGGATTTACTTTTTAGGTTTCTTTGTGCCGTATTTTGATCGGCTCTTGTTTCTTTTTTGTACACCTTGTGTGTCGAGGCTTCCTCTGACAATGTGGTACTTAACTCCAGGTAAATCTTTAACTCTTCCTCCTCTTATAACCACAACTGAGTGTTCTTGCAAATTGTGTCCTTCCCCTGGAATATATGCTGAAACTTCAACTCCATTTGTAAGACGAACTCTGGCGATTTTACGCAAAGCTGAGTTCGGTTTTTTTGGAGTCATTGTTGTAACTCTTGTACATACACCACGTTTTTGAGGACATGATAATACGTTTGATTTTGTCTTCAAATGATTGAATATTGATTGAAGAGCAGGGGATTTGCTTTTTGTGGAAGCATTCCTTCTTGGTTTTCTGATTAGTTGATTTATTGTTGGCATGTGAAATTTATTAGATATATGCCTGATTTTTGCTTGGTTGCCTTCGCGACACTCGCTGAGTGCTCGGCTAATTTATATTAAGTTTTTGCGAAAAGCAAGACAAAACTATATTACAGGTAAGATTCTTTTTTCTTCTTCAATTATTTCTTCGATGGCTTCAGCTTTTTTTTCAAGTGTTTCGAGTGATTTTATTTTCTTTCTTACTTCTTCGACAAGCTCTTTGTTTTTTCTTCGGTATGTTTCTCCGGCTGGGATAAGTTTTCCGATGATTACGTTTTCTTTTAGTCCTTCCAACTTGTCAACTCTGCTTGTTGTAGAGGCCTCAACGAGGACACGAATTGTCTCTTGGAATGATGCCGCAGACAGCCAGCTGTCTGTGTGTAAAGCGACTCTGGTAAGTCCTAGAAGTAGACGTTCTCCTTTTGCTTTTCTTTTTGATTTTGCGTTGATTCTGTTGAACTTGATAATGTCTGAAATTTCTCCTGGTAGGAATTCTGTGTCTCCGCCATCGATAACACGCATTTTTGAAAGCATTTGTCTTGCAACGATTTCGATGTGTTTATCATTGATACTTTGTCCTTGTGATGCGTAAATTGTTTGGACCTCAGTGACAATATATTTTTGAACTGTGTATGTGTCTGTAAGTCTTAATAGTTGTTTTAGGTCAAGATGTCCGTTTGTAATAGGTTGTCCTTTTGTAACGAGAGTGTTGTCTTTGATGATTACACTTCTTCCGGCTGGGACTTTGTATATTTTTTGGATAGGGCCTTCGCTTCTGATTACGATTTTTTCTGCAGTTGCTTCTGTGACTTTTCCGCTTCCGTCAGCCTTGATTGTGTTTTTTGATCCTTCCGCTTTTGCGATGATTGTCTTTTCGTTTACTTTGTCTCCTTTTTTTACAATTGGTTCAAGTTCTCCGATCATTAAGTATTCGACTTCAATTGAATCTAAAGAAGTAACTGTAAGTTCTGTTTGTTTTCCTTTTTGTGAAACTCTTAGTTTTCCTGCGATTTCAGAAATGATTGCAGGTCTCTTTGGGGTTCGTGCTTCGAATAATTCTTCAACACGAGTCAAACCTTGCGTGATGTCTCCACCTTCGGCAACTCCTCCCATATGGAAGGTTCTCATAGTAAGCTGAGTTCCCGGTTCACCGATACTTTGAGCGGCGATGATTCCAACTGCGGTTCCAAGGTCAACTTCTTTGTTTGTTCCAAGGTCTTTTCCGTAACATTTAATACAAATTCCTCCTTCTGTTTGACATGTCATGATTGAACGAACGAGTGCTTCGTTTACACCATATTCTTGGATGTCTTTTAGGGTGCCTTTTTCAATAATTAATTCTTTTTTTAGAATGACTTTGCCTTTTGGATCTTTCAAATCTTCTGAAAGAGTTCTTCCGTAGACTCTTGTTTCAAATTTCTCTCCGATTTTTTCTGATTCTTCACGAGTGATTTTGTGTGTGTGTGAACATCCACAATCGTATTCTCTGATGACGGTATCCTGATTTGAATCAACTAAACGACGTGTTAGGTAACCGGCTTCAGCAGTTTTAAGGGCTGTATCTGATTTACCTTTACGTCCTCCATGAGTGGCGATGAAGTACTCAAGAATTGTAAATCCTTCTTTAAGGTTGGATTTTACTGGAAGTTCGATAGTTTTTCCGGCTGGATTTGCAACGAGTCCTTTTATACCGCAGAGCTGAGTGATTTGTCCCCAGTTACCACGGGCTCCAGAGTCGATCATATAGAAAATGCTGTTTGATTCTTCAACACTCTTGACCATAACGGCCATGATGTCTGATTTTGCTTTTGTCCAGATTTTGATTGTGTGCAAATATCTTTCATCGTCGGTAATAAGACCTTTCCAGTATTGGTTGTTGATCTGTTTTACTGTTTCTGACGCATTGTCGATGATTGCAGTTTTTTCTTTTGGAATAACCATATCGTTTTGAGCGATTGAAATTCCTGATTTTGTTGCAAATTTGAATCCGATGTCTTTCAAATTATCTGCAAGGATTGCTGTTTTTGCTTCTCCAAGGTATTCAAAACAATCCGTAACAAGACTTGAAAGTTGTTTCTTTCCCATGTTTTCGTTGTAGTAGGGAAGTCCTTTTGGCATGAAGCTGTTGAAGATAAGTCTTCCTACAGTTGTTTCGCGAATTTCTCCATCAAATCTTGCTTTTATTGGTGCGTGAAGAGTGACGTGATCGCTTTGGTAAGCGAAAACTGCTTCTTCAGTGCTTGCAAATACCATTCCTGCTCCTTTTGAGTCTTTGATGAGTCTTGTTAGATAGTAGCATCCCAAAACCATATCTTGGATAGGCGTAACGATAGGTTCTCCGGCTGATGGTTTAAGTAGATTCTTTGTGGAAACCATGAGAGATTTCGCTTCAAGCTGTGCATTCTTTGAAAGTGGTACGTGGATAGCCATTTGATCTCCATCGAAATCGGCATTGAAGGCCGCACAAACGAGTGGATGAACCTGAATAGCTTTGCCTTCGATAAGAATTGGTTGGAAAGCCTGAATACCAAGTCTGTGAAGCGTAGGAGCACGATTCAAAAGTACGTAATGATCTTTTGTGACTTCTTCAAGAATATCCCAAACCTCACGTTTTGATGATTGGATTAATCTTTCTGCGTTTTTAATATTGTGAGCATATCCGTCGCGAATAAGTCTTCCGATAATGAATGGTTTGAATAGTTCAAGAGCCATAATTTTCGGAACTCCACATTGATGTAGTTTTAGTTTTGGTCCAATGATGATAACTGAACGTCCTGAGTAATCGACACGTTTTCCAAGCAAGTTTTGTCTGAAACGTCCTTGTTTTCCTTTCAACATATCTGAAAGAGAACGAAGTTTTCGTTTGTCTCCTGATGAGAAAACTGTTTTTCCTTGTCTTGCACTGTTATTTAGAAGTGTGTCGACCGCTTCCTGAAGCATTCTTTTTTCATTTCGGCAGATTACTTCCGGTGCACCGATTGAAAGAAGTCTCTTTAAACGGTTGTTCCTGTTGATTACACGTCTGTATAGATCATTCAAATCTGAAGCCGCAAATCTTCCTCCGTCGAGCTGTACCATCGGTCGAAGATCTGGTGGGATTACAGGAAGAACCATCATTATGAACCATTCTGGACGAATGTCTGCTTTAAGCAAGCTTCCTGCCAATTTGATTCTTTTGATGATTTTTTTCTGTTTTTGTCCTGTTGATTTTTTGGATTCTTTGTTTAAGTCTTCGATCAATTTTGCCAAGTCAACTGAAGCAATAATTTCGCGTAGCGTTTCAGCTCCTGTGCCGGCCTTGAAGACGTGACCGAATTTCATTGCAAGTTTTCTGTATTCGATTTCGGAATAAACTTTTCCGACTTTCATTTTTTCCAAAGCTTCTTTCATCTCTGAATGTTGATAGTCGAGTTCTTCCGCTCGTCTTGCGAATTCTTTTTCGATTTCAATTTCTTTTTTCTTTTTGTCTTCTGCTGTTTTTGCGCTTTCCGCTGTCAAAAGTTCGTCTTTGAAATCTTTTTGAATCGTTTTTTTCTGACTCTTGTATTCTGTGTGAACTGTTTCTAAAGCTGAAAGTCTTTCTTTTTCATCAACGTGTGAAACTACGTATGCCGCAAAATATACAACTTGTTCCAATGTTTTGATTGGAAGGTCTAGAAGAAGACCGATTCTGCTTGGTGTAGATCTCAAAAACCAGATGTGAGTTACCGGAACAGCAAGTTTGATGTGTCCCATTCTTTCTCTTCTTACTGCGGATTTTGTGACTTCGACTCCACACTTTTCACAAACTACGCCTTTGTATCTGATTCTTTTGTATTTTCCGCAATAACATTCCCAATTTTTTGTTGGTCCGAATATTTTTTCACAAAATAGACCGTCTCTTTCCGGCTTTTGTGTGCGGTAATTGATCGTTTCCGGTTTCTTTACTTCACCGTGTGACCATGAAAGTATTTCCTCCGGAGATGCAACTGCAAGTGTAATTGCATTGAAAACTTCGGATTTCATGTTCTTGTTCTGATCTTGGTTTCTTGGAGCTCTGTCCGATGAAACTTGTTCTTTGGTTGTTTTTTCTTTACCCATAGTGTTTATAAAGGTTTAATTGTTTTATTATTAGAGACCTAAGTCTTTATCAATGTCAGTTGGGGCGCTTTGAGAATCTTGAGGTGAAGATTCTTTATCTAAAGGTTCTTCAGAGGTCTGATAATGTGTGCCCTCTGTGATTTCCTCTTCATTTGGAATGTATTCTCCTTCTTCCGCTCTTCTTTTTTCCAAAATTACAAGATCTTGAACTACGATTTCAGTTTTGAATTTTTTTATTCCTTCAGGACTGTCCCAGCTTCGTGTTTTTAGGTATCCTTCAACATAAACAAGGTTTCCTTTTCTGATGTAATTCGCACAAATTTCAGCAAGGTGTGCCCATGCTACACATTCGTGGAATTCTGTAGATGCTTTTTTGTCGTTTCCTTTTGTAACCCATTGGCGGTTTGTTGCAACTCCGAATGTTGTTACGCTTTGTCCGTTTGGAGTTTGTCTTAGTTCAGGGTCGCGAGTAAGGTTTCCGATGATTATTACTTTATTTATTGATCTCATGAATGTAATGTTATTTGATGTGGTTTAGCGATAAGGATTATTTTTCGTCTTCGTCGGGTGCTAATTCATCCGCCAAGACTCCTAAATCCTCATCGATATTATCTTCATCTATACCTTCAAGCTTACCTTCTCCAATGGAAGTATCTCCGCTTTCTTCTGCGATTTCTGCCTTTATGGCTCCGGGAACTCCGTCTCTTATTTCAGGATCTTCTTTGAGGATTTCTTCCTCGTCCATTTCTTCTTCAACTTCTCCTGTTTGAATAAGTCTTACGGAAAGCCCAAGACTTTGAAGTTCTTTTACAAGAACGTTGAAAGATTCAGGTATTCTAGGCTTCTTGATCAATTCTCCTTTTACAATTGATTCGTAAGCTTTAGATCTTCCGTAAACGTCATCTGATTTGATCGTAAGCATTTCTTGCAAAACGTGAGCGGCTCCGTATGCTTCAAGTGCCCACACCTCCATTTCTCCGAATCTCTGTCCTCCATGTTGAGCTTTACCTCCAAGTGGTTGTTGTGTGACAAGAGAGTAAGGTCCAACTGAACGAGCATGGATTTTGTCTTCAACCAAGTGATGAAGCTTCATCATGTATGCGATACCGACTGTGACTTTTCTGTCGAATGCTTCTCCTGTTTTTCCATCATAAAGTGTGATTTTTCCGTCTTCAGGAAGTCCGGCTTTTTTCAATTGTTCTTGAATTTTAGCTGTTGGAATTCCGTTTAACGCAGGCGTTGCGATTGTTATTCCAAGTTCTTTTGCGGCCCATCCCAAATGTGTCTCAAGGATCTGTCCGATATTCATACGAGAGGATACTCCAAGTGGATTTAGGACGATATCTACAGGTCTTCCATCAGGCAAGAATGGCATGTCTTCTTGCGGAACGATGATAGATACGACTCCTTTATTTCCATGACGTCCGGCCATTTTATCTCCGACTGAGATTTTTCTTGTTTGTGCAACGTCTACTCTGATTTGTTTCAAAACTCCTGTTTGTAATTCGTCTCCGTTTTCTTTTGTGAATAATTGAATAGCAACGATCTTTCCTCCTTCTCCTCCCGGAAGTCTTAGAGATGTGTCTTTAACGTCTCTTGCTTTGTCTCCGAAGATCGCTCGAAGAAGTCTTTCCTCTGCGGTTAATTCTGTTTCTCCTTTTGGAGTAATTTTACCTACAAGGATGTCTCCTTCATGAACTGTTGCTCCGATTCTAACGATACCGTCTTCGTCCAGATCTTTTAGTTTGATTTCTCCAACGTTTGGAATGTCTCTCGTAATGATTTCAGCTCCAAGTTTTGTTTCACGTACGTCGACCGTGAATGTTTCGATATGAATTGAGTCGTAAAGTCCTTCTCTTACAATTTTTTCTGATAAAATTACTGCGTCCTCAAAGTTGTAACCTTCCCATGGGAGGTAAGCGACAAGTAGATTTTGCCCTAGAGCAAGCTCTCCATTGTCGATTGCAGGTCCGTCAACCAAGACGTCTCCTCTTTTGATATGTTGTCCTTTGTCGACTTTTGATCTTTGGTGAATACATGTTCCTTGGTTTGATCTGTGGTATGTTGTAACTTTGTACGTAACTTGTTTTCCGTTTTCATATACGATCGTGATTTGGTTTGCATCAACATATGAAACGACTCCATCCATTTCTGCTAGGATGATTTGTCCTGAGCTTTTTGCCGCTATTTCTTCAATACCTGTTCCGACGATAGGCGCCTTTGGAGATACCAAAGAGACAGCCTGACGTTGCATGTTTGAACCCATCGATGCACGAGTGTTATCATCATGCTCAAGGAATGGAATAAGCGCAGTAGTGATTGAGATAATTTGTTTTGGAGAGACGTCGATATGCGTTACGTCATTGACGTGAGCAAGTAAAGGTTCTCCGTTTTTTCTGGCTGAAACGCGAGTGTTTGTGAATTGTCCGATTTCGTCCAATTCTGAATTCGCTTGTGCAATAATTAGTTCTTGTTCGGAATCAGCATCATAATATTTGATGCTATCTGTGATATATGGACGAACTTTTATTTCGTCAATTTTTACTTTTGCGATTCTTTTTGCTGATTCTTTTGTGACAACTTCTCCGGCTTTTGCAATTATTTTGCCTTTATCGTCGATTGATTCTCGTAGAATTCTTCCGATAAGATTTTTTTCGCCGTTTTTTATTACGGCTGAAACTTCACGGAAAGGTGTCTCAATGAAGCCATATTCATTTACTTTTGCGTATGTGGCCAAGTGGACAACAAGTCCGATATTTGGTCCTTCAGGAGTGGCGATAGGACAGATTCTTCCGTAATGGGAAGGATGCACGTCACGAACATCGAAGGATGCACGTTCTCTGGAAAGTCCTCCCGGACCCATCGCTGAAAGTCTTCGTTTGTGTTCAAGTTCTGAAAGTGGATTTGTTTGATCCATGAACTGTGAAAGCTGTGAACTTGCGAAAAATTCTCTTAGCGCCGCTGTAATAGGACGTGAATT
>PFOM01000028.1 GCA_002792535.1 Candidatus Peregrinibacteria bacterium CG_4_10_14_0_2_um_filter_38_24
AACCCCGTCCGTTCCGCCATTTTGCATTTTAATCGTGGGTTAGAACGCCACACTGTCACTGCGGACGCCCAAGGGTTCTTAACCCCGTCCGTTCCGCTATTTTGCATTTTAATCGTGGGTTAGAACGCCACACTGTCACTGCGGACGCCCAAGGGTTCTTAATCCCGTCCGTTCCGCCATTTTGCATTTTAATCGTGGGTTAGAACGCCACACTGTCACTGCGGACGCCCAAGGGTTCTTGTGGTTTACGGCCTCAAATTCTTATAATTGTGGAGGAGTATCATCAACCAATGCCTCTGCGAGTTGAGTAACAAGGGCTACAACTTCTGTCCTTTTTTCTATAGACAATTGCATTCCGGCTATTTGTTCTTTCATTCTTTCCACTTCTCGTTCTTTTGAACCTATGTCTTCCACTAAATTTTCGTGAGCAAAACGTGCATCTTCTTGTCCATGCCGAGCTTCTTTTCTGCTTATTGCCATAAGCACGCCATCTTCTGTACCACTTGCATCTACTTTAGCAGACGGATTAGTCATATATTTTTTGGTTAAATTTATAATTTGTTAGCTTGTTATAGCACAATACTTTGTCAAAAAGGTCAACGGTTGACAGGCGCATGATTCGGAAAGTGGCTATTTACAGGCTAAAACTAACATGCTATAGTGTTGTCAGAATTATTGACAAATATGGAATTAAATAAAGTTTTGCAAAATATAGGGCTGAGCGAAAAGGAGGCAAAGGTTTACCTCACCCTGCTCGAACTAAGAGAGGCGTTGCCAAGCACTATCGCACGATTGGCTGCCGTAAAAAGGCCGACTGTTTATGTTATTCTTGAGCAACTACAAAGGAAAGGTTTGGTGAGTCACGTAAAGAGAGGTCGGATTATTTGTTTTCAAGCGGTGACTCCGCATTCTCTTGTCGAGGATCAACATGATAAATATTCTGCGCTTGAGAAAGCCCTTCCCGAGCTTTTGAATCTTCATGAAAGATATTCTTCAACTCCACAAATGTCGGTTTTTGAGGGAAAAGAAGGCTTAATCAAAATGATGGAAGATACTCTGACGACATCGACAGAGCTACTTTGCTGGGCAAATGTTGAGAGAGCCGTTGATTGCCTGAAAGATTACTATCCGACTTACATAAAAAAGAAGGTACAGCGCAAAATATGGCTTCGCGGTGTGCTTACCGAAAGCAAGACGGCAAGAAGATTTAAGGAAAAGGGGAAGACGGAACTCCGAGAGATTTACATAATTCCGAGCAATAAATTCCCGTTTAAAAATGAGATAAATATTTATGATGACAAGGTCGCTATCATTTCCCACGAAGACGAGGTTGGAGTGATAATTCAAAATAAAAACATTGCGGATATGCAGAGGTCTATTTTTAAGCTAGGATTTGAGTATGCGAAGATATTAGATAAGAAAGTTTGATTTTATGAATTTTAGCATGAATGAAATTAAGCGGAGGCTTGGGGAAGCATTTTGCGAGCATTTTGAACGCGTTTTTGGAGTGAGTTTTTTTGATAAAATTTTGAGGGGGCTTTCTTGCGAAAGAAGGCCTTGTCTTCGCGTTAATACTTTGAAGACAAATGTTCGCGATGTTATGAATTTTTTGCGAGAAAAAGTTGTGAATTTTGAACGGATTAGTTTTTTGCCGGATGCACTTGTTATCAAAAATCGGGATGAGAAATTTTTTGAAGATTTGTCGGT
This sequence comes from Candidatus Peregrinibacteria bacterium CG_4_10_14_0_2_um_filter_38_24, assembly GCA_002792535.1. GTDB lineage: Bacteria > Patescibacteriota > Gracilibacteria > UBA1369 > LOWO2-01-FULL-3 > UM-FILTER-38-24. The sequence continues at coordinate 1,708 of PFOM01000028.1, forward strand.
TTATAAAAATGGCGAAATTTATTTTCAGGGGGTTTCTTCTCAACTGCCAGCCATTTTTTTGAAACCTGCGAGTGGTGAAAAGGTTTTGGACTTGTGTGCGGCACCAGGGAGTAAGACTGCGCAAATGGCGATAATGATGGGGAATACCGGGGAAATTGTCGCGAATGAATTTGATAAAATCAGAATCGAAAAATTGAAATTTACTTTGGAAAGACAGGGGATAAAAATTGCGAAAGCTGTCGAGGGAAACGGTGTTTTTGTTGGAAAAAATATGCCGGAATATTTTGATAAAGTTTTGGTGGACGCACCTTGTTCCGCGGAAGGAAGAATAAATATTTCCGATCCGAGAAGTTATAAATTTTGGAATAAAAAAGTTTTAAAATCTTCTGCGAATTTGCAAAAACGTCTTGTTTCTTCCGGATTCGAGGCGCTCAGAAAAGGTGGAATTTTGGCTTATTCTACATGCACTTTGTCGCCCGACGAAAATGAAGGAGTCGTAGATAGTGTCCTTAAAAAATTCAGCAATGATGTTGAAATTTTAAAATTGAGCTTGCCGGCGCAAGAGAAATATTTGCTTCCGATTGTGGTTTCTTATGAAGGCGTGACTTTCGATAAACGTGTTTCTAACTGCATAAAAGCTATGCCTTGCGAAATTTGTGAAGGATTTTTCGTGGCGGTTTTTAGGAAGAAATAATTTACATGCTTTTTTATTAACGGATTTTTTGTTATAGTTTTTTTGTTTGCTTTTGAATTTTTAAAAAATTTTTATGATCTTTATCAATGATATTTCTCTGGAAATTTTTAGGGTAGGTGAGATTTCGCTAAGATGGTATGGGCTGTTTTTTGCGCTTGGAATAGCGCTTGCCTATACCTTTATAGGGTGGGTTTTCAAGAAGGAAAAATTTAAAGCTGAGGATCTCGATAGCATCGCGATTTATTTATTTTTTGGACTTTTAATCGGAGCAAGGCTAGGAGAAGTTCTGTTTTATGATCCAAAATTTTTCTTTGAACATCCTTCTGAAATTATAAAAACATGGCATGGCGGATTATCAAGTCATGGAGCGACAATCGGGCTTTTTTTAGCGTATGTTTTATGGACAAAAATCCACAAAGTTCCTTTCACAAAATATGCCGATGCTCTTGCGATGGGAATTCCGATCACTGCGTTTTTCGTGAGAGTCGGGAATTTTTTTAATTCTGAAATTGTCGGATATAAAATTGCTGATGCTGGCGAAAAAGTTTCCGGAGTAGGAGTGATTTTCAAGCAATTGGGGGAAGACTTTCCTCGGCATCCAGCTCAGCTTTATGAAGCTTTCTTGCTTTTGATTATTTTTGCTTTCATGGTTTTGATTTACAAAAAATCACGCAAAAAAAATCCTAAATTATTTTTCTTGTTTTTCTTTGTCGGGCTTTATTTTTCAGGAAGATTTTTTATAGAGTTCTATAAAGATTTACATGTTTTTCCGGACAGCTTTCCGTTCTCAATGGGGCAAGTTTTGAGCATTGTACCAATACTTTTGGCAGGCATATATTTTATTTTCTTTTGGAAAAAAGGAAGGAGAAAGTAAGCGGAGACTAATGCTTATTTAATTAGTTTTTTGTAATTTTGAACAAGGAACATATTTATCAACAGAAGCAATGTTGAAATGCCCGCTGACAGCATGCAGTAGCGGCAAATTGCATTGATGACAAATAATTGAAGATAAACTAAATATAATGAAAATAAAAATCCCAAGACTGGAATTATCATGAGTGGTTTTAGGATTTTGTTGTTTTTTGTATCGACGTAAATCACCGTCAAAACTAAAATCGAAAGATAGTAGAGCATGCCGTAAACAGCAATATATATACCGAACATTGTTGAATATTCGCTATTTGTGACGGTATTGCATCCGCCATCGGCTCCGCAATATAAATCCACTCCAGCGTAATGGCTAACAGTTAAATATGTGGCATCTATAAAGCCTAAAGATGCCAATATTAGTATTGATATTAGAATCCAATTTGGTAATTTTTGTATAGACATTTTATTTGTTATTTTTTTCCACTTCGTCGCGAATTAATTTTCTAAATTCTTCGAGATTCTTTGGATTATTTATTTCCTTTCCATTTAAGAAAAAGGTTGGTGTGTGGTTGAGTTTTGCTGTTTTCGCACTCATTTCGTCTGCATTAACTTTTGTAATTACCGCGTTTGAATTCAGGTCTTTTTCAAATTTATCCGCATCGAGTCCTATTGCTTTTGCATATGCCTTGAAGGCTTCTGTCGCCTGCGCCTGAGGCATTGGAGACCAAGCCTCTTGGTTTGCAAATAGAGTGTCGTGCATCTCCCAAAATTTTCCCTGAAGCCCCGCCGCTTCCGCCGCCTGCGCTGATGGAACCGCGTTTTTATGAATTTGTCTTAATGGAAAATATCTATATGCGAAAACCATGTGACTTTCAAATTCTGAAACGACTTCTTTTACAACTTCACTATATTGTTTACACGCCGGACATTGAAAATCGCTGTATTCTATCAGGATTATATTTGATTCTTTATCCCCGCGAGTATGATCCACAGAAGAAAGTTCTGTCGTTAACACTGTAAGTTTTGGAGCTGTTACTCCTATGAGTATGCCTATAACAAGAGCAATTCCTCCTAAGAGCCCTCCGTATAAATAGATTTTTTTTGCTGTTTCTGTCATCGTTTATTTATTATTATTTTCTAATGATTTTTTTGTTTCGTTGTATTGGTCTAAAAGTATATTTCCTTTCGAGGTATCTTGCTGTGTAGTTTCAGTCTTTGATAAAAGATTATCCAAGAAATCTCCAAGTACAGGAATATTTGACAATTCGGCTAGTAAATAAACAAAAATCGTAATCAAAACTGTTGCACCAATAACTGATCCAAAACCGATCATCAGTCCTTTTAAAAGTGAATACCATACAAGTTTCCACGGATGTTTAAGAACTTGTAAAAGCTCCATTTCACGCAGTCTTTCAACCTGTTCCGTCATTTCGTTTACGGCTTTTATGAGATTTTTTTCGGCCTCTACGTGTTCTCGACTGTGAGAACATTCGTTTATGTTATCTTGAGTTTTACTTTTCATGTTTTTATTTTGTATGCTTTTAAACGCTTGTTTATTGTATAATCTGAGTGTATAAATTGCCAGTCAATATTTATGAATATATCAACAAAAACCGGAGATAAGGGGGAAACTTCTTTATTTGGAGGACAGAGAGTGAAAAAATCCGATATTTTTATGCGTGTACTTGGAGAGATTGATGAGTTGAATTCTTTTTTGGGACTCGCAAAATGCAGTGGCTCATTTGATATTTTGGAAAAAATTCAGGACGATATTTATAGAATTATGGCGGTTGTCGGAAATAAATTTGAGCCTGCTTTGAAGGCTACGCCTGTCGGAAATTCTGATGTCTTTTATGTGGAAGAAAATATTGAAAATTTTGAAAAAATTTGTGGAAAAATTGATAAATTTGTTCTGCCTGGAGGAAATGAAACTTCGGCTCGTTTGCATGTGGCGCGAAGCGTTTGCCGAAGAGCGGAAAGGGCTTTTGTTGAGATGCTGGACAGTGTTTCTTTGGAAGGTGAATCCGTAAGGAATTCCGAGAATATTTTGAAGTATTTGAACAGACTGTCTGATTTGCTATTTTTGATGGCAATTTCGCCTAGAAAATGATAGTATTTTGGCCTTGTAAAATATGTCAGAAAAATGAATAGAGTTCGTATAAAAATAGTTGGGCAAAGTGGATCTGGATTACTAAGCGTCGGGGAAATATTTTCATCGGCGATAAATGGTCTTGGATATCACATTGTGGCTGATAGAGAATATCCTTCTTTGATAAAAGGCGGACATTCTTGCTTCACAATAAATGTTAGCGATAAGCCATTTTCCTCGCTTTCCGACAGTGCGGATGTTTTAGTTGCAATCGATAAAATTAGTATGCAGGAATATTTGGGAACTCTTTCTAATGGTGGAATTTTGATTCATGGACAGGGAACAGCAGCAACAAGTATTACTGAAAAAGCTAAAGAGAATGGAGTAAAGATTTTCGAACTAGATTCAAAAGAAATCGCTCTAGCAAGCGGTGGAAGTGCTATCACTCAAAACATGGTTCTTGCCGGAATGATTTGGAAAGTTTTGGGATTTGAATTTGATAAGATTGAAAAAGAAGTTGAGACAAGATTTAAACATCTTAAAAAAGAAATACTAGAAGCCAATATAAAATGTGTAAAAAGTGGATATGAAGGCGTGGAAACCGTTCAAGGAATTTGGAATATAAATACAGAAAACGCTGACAATATTTTGATAGACGGAAGTCGTGCTGTAGCGCTTGGAGCCGTAGCATGTGGCGTTCGAGCATACTATGCATATCCGATGAGTCCTTCTAGTGGAATATTGGCATATTTGGCTGAGATCGCGGCAAAAACCGACATGATTGTTAAACAAGCTGAAGATGAAATTACTGCGTCACAAATGGCTCTTGGTTCTATGCACATGGGAACACGCGCATTTGTTGCAACTTCCGGAGGTGGATATGATTTGATGACTGAAACGGTTTCTCTAGCGGGAATTATGGAAAATCCACTTGTGATTTTGATTGGACAACGACCTGGGCCAGGAACCGGTCTTCCAACTTGGACTTCGCAGGGAGATCTTGATTTAGCGATATATTCAGCTCATGGAGAATTCCCAAGAATTGTAATCGGACTTAGCGATAGCGAAGATTCTTTTAGGCTTATTGGAGAGGCATTTAATTTCTCTGAAAAATTTCAAACACCAGTGATTTTACTTTCTGAGAAAACAATTTTGGAAAGCAAAATGTCAGTTGATAAAAAGTTTTTCGACAGAGAGGTTGAAGTCGAAAGAGGTCTTATAGAAGGCCCAAATAACGAAGAACCAAAGAGAGGAGATAGGTATAAAATAACAGACAGCGGTGTTTCGCCAAAATGGATTCCCGGAAGTGGAAATGAATATTATTTTGCGAATGGAGATGAACATTTTGAAAACGGAGATGACACGGAAAAAGCTGATGAAGTGAAATTGATGTATGAGAAGAGAATGAAAAAAATGACTGCGATAAAAGCCGAATTGCCTGCTCCTGAAATTTTTGGAGTAAAAGAAAATGCTGATATTTCTTTTATTGGGTGGGGAAGTTCTAAAAATGCGATGAGAGATGCAATAAAAATTTATGAAGAAAAAGGAGTGAAAGTGAATTATTTGCATTACAGTTTTGTGTGGCCACTAGAGGAAAATTCAATCAAAGATTTTTTTGCTAGAAATAAAAATGTAAATTTGATTGAAGGAAATTATTTGGGACAATTTGGAAACATTGTTGAGTCAAAAACTGGAGTTAAGTTTAAAAATAGATTATTAAAATTTGATGGACGTGCGTTTTTCATCGAAGATATTATTAAATTTATAGATAAAAATGGTTTATAATTTTGCGAAAAATTTTGGAATAAAAAATGCGCCAACATGGTGTCCTGGATGCGGAAATTTCGCCATCCAAGCTGCCACGAAAAATGCGCTTGTTTCAGAAGGTTTCAATCCACATAATACTGTTTTTGTTTTTGACGTTGGATGTAGTGGAAATGGTGCGGATAAAATAGAAGCGAATACTGTTCATGGATTACATGGTCGTGCTATTTCGCTTGCAGCAGGCGTTGCGATCGCAAATCCGAAGATGAAAATTATTGCATCTTCTGGAGATGGTGCGACTTTTAGTGAAGGTCCCGGACATTTGATTCATGCGATTCGAAATAATTATCCGATGGTTTTCATGCTACATAATAATGAAAATTACGGCTTAACGACTGGACAAGCTTCTGCGTTAACTCCAAAAGGTGCGAAGATGAATGCGAGTCCGGATGGAGTTTACCTTGAACCAATCAATGCTTTGCAATTTGTTTTGAGTTTGAATCCTTCTTTTGTAGCGAGAACTTTTTCTAGCGATATTCCGCATATGACTGTGATTTTCAAAGAAGCTATTAAACATGATGGATTTGCGTTTGTAGAAATTTTGCAGACATGTCCTACATATAATAAAGCAACTCCGGATGCTTGGTACAAAGAGAGAGTGAAGAAAATTGAGGATTTGAAAGATTATGATCCTAGTGATATTTGGGCTGCTAGAAAGCTTGCAGAAGACATGGAAAAAGATGTCTATTTGGGAATTTTTTACAAAGATACTTCGCGTGAAAGTTTCCTAAAAATGATTCCGAATAGAAAAAATACGACAACGAGTTTGATTGAGGAGGTGAAAAATTACGATGTTAAACAGTTTTTGTAAGAAGTTTTGCAACACTGAATTCTTTCAGCATTCTTTCTACTGACTTTAATGCTTCTACTCTGTTTTCCTGAGTTTTATCTTTTCCAATATTTTTACCTAATGTCGCGATTACGGTATGTAAAAGTTTGTAAATTTCTCCGTAAATAGGGCTCAAATCTTTTGTTCTTGTTGCTTGTGCGGCACTTATCGTCATGAAGCGCGTTCGGATTTCTGCTAATTCTTCCACCAATCCTTTTGCGTAAACATGTTCTTTAGGACGATCCGGCGTGAACCATTTGTTTCTGACGGCGATTAATTCACCTTCAACATGTAACGATTTCGACATTGAATAAATTCTCATAAATGAATTTTTTGCTTTTTCTCTTTCTATTTTTTCGTTGTGATTAGGTGAACTTAATATTTCGATTATTCCGTTTATTTCTGCAATTATTTTTGCTGCAAAAGATTTGTATGGCTCTAATTTAAACGCTTCGCATGAAGAGATTAGTGCTCTCAAATTTGTTGTAACTACCACGACATTGGCTTCTTCCAGCGGAGTTGCTACATCGAGAATTCTCAGCCTACCAACGTTTTCATTTACTGTTTCGTAAAAACTATTTAACCTTGATGCCTCTACTCTCATGCAAGAATCTATCGCTCCTCGGTCTTCTTTTAAATAGTCAGAAATGCCTCCTATGTTACGGATTCTCTTTGCAATGAAGCTTTGTGTCGTGTTCCAAATTGCTAATTTTGAAGGAGGATTGAACCTTCCTTTTGAGTCGGCGAATGTCACACAACGAGATACTCTTTTTAATATTTCTCTCTTTTGGTCGTTTCTTGTAAATTTCAAACTCTCTACTATCCCTACGATTTCTGCCTGCATCGATTCAAGTTCTCCACTTGATCTTATCGCTTCTAAATCACCTTTGTATAATTTGGCGGTCATCTCGGCCAATTTTGCTTCGATCTTTTTTAATTGTTCTATTTCTTTTTTATGTCCGTCATCTATGTGATCGATACGTCGTCCTGCACTGGCGATGTCTGTGACAAATAATGTTTTCTTTGGTCCTTCGGATTGTGTTCCTACAACCAATCCGGCTTTTGGACCTTTAGTAACCCTTAATAATCTAGAGTGTATTTGTGGTCTTTCTGGAATTTCGTCTGCAGGTTCTGGGGCTGTATTAAGCGGTTCCGTTGAATTTGTGAAAAAATCTACCACTGCAGTTTTAGATTCTGCAAGTAATCTTGCTCTTACCTCTTTGCTTATTCGTCTTGGTTTTCTGCCTTCTTGCTCAGCTAAACGTGCCTCCACATTTTTTGGAGTCAAATCCTGAAGTCCTATATTTTGCAGGACTGTATCTGTGATTTTCATTCCAGATACTCTGTCTTCTGCTGATGATTGAGCTTCCGCCATAAATGTTTGATTTAGGAGGAGTATTGAACCACAAAAGTGGCAATGATCGCAAGAGGAGAGATTAATTGGTGGAGATTAGTTTTGCGGTGGATTTTAGCTTTTTTAATTTCGCACGCATGAGTGGAGAACCGGCGTAGATTTGTAAGAATTCTTCGTTGGATTTTGTAGCGATGATTTTTTTGAGTGAGATTTTATCGCCTGCAATTGGTTGAAGAAATTCCGAATGAGTTGTTATTTTTTGTTTTCCAATATTGTGAGGACAGACTTCTTGGCATATATCACATCCGAAAATTCTTTTTGTTTTCTTGATGACATCTTGGATTTTTTTTGGAATGCGACCTTTATTTTCGATCGTCTGATAGGCGATGCATTTTCTAGAATCAATAATTCCGGGGGCTATGATGGCTTTTGTCGGGCAAGCGTCAATACATCTTGTGCAGGTGCCACAAATTGAAGGAGGTGGCGAGAAGGTTTCCGCAGAAACATTCTGCAGGTTGCCGCAAATGGAATTTGTTTGGAAGGAAGAAGGAGATGTCCTCTCAAAATAGGTCTTGCCATTGTACAAGTCTAACATGTACGACTTGTACAATCTGAGCCGATGCTTGATCGGCTCAGAAGCAAGACAATCTATTTTTCGTGAACATCTCCTTCCCCCTTCCTTTCCAAATTCTTCTTGCGGGCACAAATCCAAAGTTGTAATAATTTCTGACAAAAAAATCCATGATCCGAAAGATTTTGTGATTATACATCCGTTTTTTCCGATTTGGCCAATACCGGAAGTTTCGGCGTAGGCGCGTTCTAAAATCGAGCCGGTGTCGACGTAGGATTTTGTAAATTCATTTGGAAATTTTTCTTTTAAATATGCTTCAAGTTGTTTTAGTTTTTTTGAAATTATTTTGTGATAATCGCGGCCGTATGCATAGCGGGCTATTATTGCTTCATCTTTTGAAATCTTTTTATTTTCTTGTGAATGAAAATAATTTATTCCGAGTGAAATTACTGTTTTTGCATTTGGAAGATTTTTTGAAACGTCTTTTCTTTGCGCAGATTTTTCCATGTATTCCATTCCCGCATTCATTCCTTCTCCGAGCCATTTTTTGTAAACGTCAAAATATTTTTTATCAATTTTTGCCGGAGAAAATCCAACCAAATCAAATCCTATCGACAATGCAAAAATTTCTATTTCCGATTTTGTTTTGTTTATGGCGTTCTTAAGCCCTTCTGTTTTCTTTAAAATTTTTCCCATAGTGCTATGCTCCAACATTGACATCCTTTTTGCAATGAATTTTTCGTTTTATCTGCTTCACTGTTAATTTTTAAAGTGCTAACATTTACCCCTTTATACATAGTTTTTCACTAAAATTTGTTGATGGAGCAAATTTCCGAACAGTTACAATTGGAATTTAATAAAGCAAAACGAATTTTTGCTGATGCTCAAAAGATTTGCATTATCTCTCACAGAAGCCCTGATGGTGATACGGTTGGAAGCAATTTGGCGCTAAGAATGGGGCTTGAGAACATTGGAAAAACTGTTGTTAGTGCATGCGTTGATACTGTTCCCGAGAATAGTATTTTTTTGAAAAATGCCGATACTTACGTGCAAGATTTTAATTATGAAGATTTTGATGTGATTGTAAGTGTGGATTGTGGAGACATAAAACTCGTAAAATTTCATGAAACAAAACCTGAGATTTTGACGGGAGAAAAACCATTTGTGAATTTTGATCATCATGAATCGAATAATCTTTTTGGAAAAATAAATCCTGTGGATCCGCGTGCTGCTGCGACTTGCGTGATTATGTATAAGTTTTTCAAATTCTGTGACTTTAAAATAACTATCGATGTTGCCAATGCTTTACTGCATGGAATTTATTTTGATACCGGCGGAATGGTGCACAGCAATGCGACAGCAGAGGTTTTTAAAATTTGCAGTGATTTGGTTTTGAAGGGCGCAAATGTGCAAAAAATTTCGAAAGAACTTTTTCATACAACTCCTGTAAATAAGCTGAGACTTTGGGGAAAAATTATGGAAAGAACTTATGTTAATGACGAAGGTGTAACTATTTCTGCGGCTAGCACTAGCGATTACGTCGCTTCTGGGGCAACTTCACATGACACTGGCGGAGTTATTGATTATTTAAATTCCGTACCTGGTTCGAAGTATTGTATTTTGCTAAGTGAAGATGATCGCGGAATAGTGAAAGGATCTCTTCGTACGCAACGTGATGATGTAAATTTGTCTGACGTGGCAGGACAATGGGGCGGAGGTGGACATCCAAAAGCGAGTGGATTTGGAATCAACGGAAAACTGCAACCCGTGTTTTCATGGAAGGTTGTTGGAAGTGGCGGAGATGATGCACATGCGGATGAGGTGAAGTTTTAGAATTGAGCTTTATATTCTCTTGAGCTGTTTTCTTGCAGATTTTAGTTTTGTGGTGTTGATTTTTCCGACTTAATGGCAGAATCTCTGTGGCTAAAACTGGTAGTTTTGCTCTATAGTAAGGGTAAAGTACCTCATTTTTTATAATATTTGGTGATTTGATATATCAAATCGACTTTTACCGTTAGCGCAATTACTTTTTCCGCCAGTCCTTCTATTTTTTCGACTCTTTTGTCGTGAGTATCAAACTTATTCTTCCACTCCCCTAATTTATAGAGCACAACGCATACGATAATTAATATCAAAAAAGGACAAAGACTGAACTATTCAATTGCTCTACTAATTTTAATGAGATTTCTTGCATAAGCGGGGTTGCTTAGAGTGTTAATAATATGTCATAAGTTTTAAAAATCAATAAGTTTTGTATTCGATTTTCCAGCATCATAATTGATGGACATTAAATTTTCGTTAAAAAAAGTTAAATTTTTTCTGAAATCTTTTTGTTGACCTTATGATCGATTTTCCATAGAATCTTTGTAAATGAAGACTAATATTAAGAGAAATCCTTCGCTAAAAATCTCCAATAAATTTAAGAAGGTTTTGGTATTGGGAAGTGGGGCACTTAAAATCGGTGAGGCCGGTGAGTTTGATTATTCCGGTTCTCAAGCCATAAAAGCGCTGAAAGAAGAGGGAATAAAAGTCGTTTTGATAAACCCAAATATTGCTACAATTCAAACAAGTGAAGGACTTGCAGACAAGATTTATTTCTTGCCGGTAAATCCTTTTTTCGTGGAAAAGGTTATTAAAAAAGAAAAACCTGATGGGATATTTTTGGCTTTTGGAGGCCAAACCGCACTAAATTGTGGAATAAAACTTTTTGAAAAAGGAATTTTGAAAAAACATGGAGTTGAGGTTTTAGGAACACAAGTAGAAGCAATTCAAAAGACTGAAGATCGCTCACTTTTCAATAAAGAACTTGTGGGAATTGGCATAAAAGTGCCAAGAAGTCATGCATGTACGAATAAAGATCAAGCTGTGAAGGCGGCAAAAGACATCGGATTTCCGCTTATTATAAGGGCGGCGTTTACGCTTGGGGGAAAGGGAAGCGGGTTTGCGAGTGATTTTGCTGAACTCGACGAAATGCTGGATACGGCTTTTGCGTTTAGCCCACAGGTTTTGGTTGAGGAAAATTTGAAGGGATGGAAAGAGGTCGAATATGAGGTTGTACGGGATTGTAATGACAATTGCATTACAGTTTGCAACATGGAAAATTTTGATCCGCTTGGAATTCATACAGGTGAATCTATTGTTATTGCGCCATCACAAACGCTTACAAATAGCGAATATCACAAATTGCGAGAGCTTGCGATAAAGGTCATCAGACATTTTAAAATTGTTGGAGAATGTAACATCCAATATGCGTTGGATCCGCTTTCTGAGGACTATAGAGTCATTGAAGTGAATGCGAGACTATCTCGTTCATCTGCGTTGGCATCGAAGGCCACGGGCTATCCTTTGGCTCACGTAGCGGCAAAATTGGCGCTCGGATATACTTTGCCGGAACTTAAAAATGCCGTTACAAAAACTACCACGGCCTGTTTTGAGCCTGCATTAGACTATATCGCGCTTAAAATTCCTCGTTGGGATTTGAATAAATTCCGAATGGTTTCAAAAGAAATCACCAGTGAAATGAAATCGGTTGGGGAAATTATGGCTTTGGGAAGGAGTTTTGAAGAGGTCATGCAAAAAGGACTTCGAATGCTTCAAGTTGGAATGCATGGATTTGTCGCGAATGAAGATATTCAGATTGATATTGATAAAATCGAAAATGATATTGTTCACCCGACACCAAAAAGAATCTTGGTTATTGCTGAGGCTTTGAAACGCGGGTGGACAGTTGAGAAAATTTCTAAGATTTCCGGTATTGATAAGTGGTTTTTGGACAAATTAAAAAACATTGTAGACATGTCGAAGCGCATAGGGCAGGCGAAAAATGACATTTCGGCGGAAGAGATGCGCGAAGCGAAAAAATCCGGATTTTCGGATAAACAAATCGGGTTTTTGACTAATAAAACAGAGCTTGAGGTAAGAACTAAGCGAAAGAAATTCGGAATATTGCCCTCTGTAAAACAGATCGATACTTTGGCGGCGGAATATCCTGCAAATACGAATTATCTTTACATGACTTATCATGGAAATAGTAACGATGTAGTCCCCGGAAAAAAGAAAAAAGCGATAGTTTTGGGATCTGGTGCATACTGTATCGGATCAAGTGTGGAATTTGATTGGTGTTGCGTAAATGCTGTGCAGACAGCCAAAAAAGCGGGATATGAAACAATGATGATCAACTATAATCCGGAAACTGTTTCGACTGATTATGATATTTGCGACAAACTTTATTTTGATGAACTTTCTTTCGAAAGAGTTTTGGATATTTATGAATTTGAGAATAGTGAAAGTAAAACTGTTGAAGGGGTTGTGGTGTCGACCGGAGGACAAGTACCTAATAATTTGGCTTTGAAACTGGATAAAGTCGGTGTTAAGATTTTTGGAACTGATGCTAAAAATATTGACCGAGCGGAAGATCGAAATAAATTTTCCGAGATGTGTGACAAACTTGGAGTGGATCAACCGAAGTGGAAAGAACTTGCGCGTTTGGAAGATATTTTTAAATTTGCGGAGAATGTCGGATATCCGGTTTTGGTAAGACCTTCGTATGTTTTATCGGGCGCGGCGATGAGTGTTGCATATGACAAGAAAGCCTTGGAAACGTTTTTGAATAAGGCTGTTAAAATCTCGAAAGAAGCGCCGGTTGTTGTTTCAAAATTCGAACTTGGCGCGAAAGAAGTTGAAATTGATGCGGTTGCTTACAATGGCCAAGTTGTTATTTATGCGATTTCCGAACATATCGAAAATGCCGGAGTACATAGCGGCGATGCGACGATCGTTTTGCCTCCGCAAAAACTTTATATTGAAACTATTCGCAGAATAAAAGTAATAGCAAAACAAATAGCAAAAGAACTCGATATTTCCGGGCCGTTCAATATGCAATTTTTGGCTAAGAATAACCGCGTAATGGTCATCGAATGCAACTTGCGTGCGAGCCGAAGTTTTCCATTCTCTTCAAAAGTTACCGGTTATAATTTTATAGAAATTGCGACTCATGCGATGATTTCAAAAACTTCAAAACATTTGAGCAAAGAGGCGAAAAAACTTTTGGAATATCGAAATTATAAGACTTTAGATTTGGATCATGTTGGAGTAAAAGTGCCGCAATTTAGTTTTCCGAGACTTAAAGGCGCAGATCCTGTATCGGGCGTAGAAATGGCTTCTACCGGAGAAGTTGGATGTTTTGGAGAAGATTTGTATGAGGCATTTTTGAAGGCCATGATTTCGGTCGGATTTGAATTACCGAAAAAAGGAGTTTTGTTTAGCGTTGGCGGACTGCATGACAAAGCCGAAATTCTTCCTGTTGCGCAAAATTTTGTAGACATGGAATTTGAGATTTTTGCGACTGAGGGAACAAGTAATTTCTTGAAAGAAAATGGAATTAAAAATGAAAAACTTTGTAAAATTTCTACAAAATGTTCGCCAAATATTATCGATGCGATGATGAAACGAGACTTTGATTTGATTATAAATATTCCAAAAAATTACAGTAGAACTATCGCAACGGATGGCTACATGATCAGAAGAAAGTCGGTCGACCTAAACATTCCTCTTATCACAAATGTGCAAGTTGCGAAGATTGTTTCGGAGGCTATCAAAAAATATTCTGCGGATGATTTGTTGATAAAAGAAAGAGGGGAATATTTTTAGGAGGATTGACGCTGCGAATCATGGCTTTCAGCCTTTTAAATGTCGCCTTTTTGTGATATAATGTTTTGATATTTAAATTTCAAAAAAATGACCGGAAATGGTCCAGAATTAGGTGTCTCCGCCCCAAGGTTACAAAATAATCTTACCTTAAACTTTAAATATAGCTTCAAGGAGGAAAAGCCTGAGGGGTTTGATATCCTTAGGTGGAACTTATATGCGGCTTGTTCAAGAGCAAATAGGGCTCTGGGGTTCAAAGGACGAGATGTTTATTCGACTTCGAGCGCTCAGTCTCGAGAGATAATGTCTGCGCTTAGAAAGACTAAAATTAAAAGCCCTCGAAGTGATAAGCAGGTGTCAGCATTGCTGTATCTTAAGGTTTTGGTCGCTGAGAAAAAAGTTTCAAAGATTGTTGTAAATAAAAAATCTTTTTTTTCCTTTTTAGATAAAAATGGAGATGAGATCTTTAGTTTTGACCAACATGGTGCAAGAATAGACGCTTTTTTGTCCGACTCTGTGAATAGACGCAGGGGAATTCAGGAATCTCTTTTTGGAGTTCTTTCCAGAAAAACTGGTGAAATTTTTCGAAAAACGAAAAAAGCTGCTAAAAAGATCGGAATAGATTTCGATAGAGATTATTTTTCTTCACCTGAAAAAACGCCTACCCTTCAGTCCGCAAGCCTCGAACAAGGATTTTCACCTCTTGAATTGATGCGTGTTTCCGGAAAGGCGCCTGAGGTTATTGAAGATAAATTCCGAAAACTGGCGGTTTGTTCGTCTTATGCCGCTCAATTGCTTATTCAAGAATTTGGAAAGACTGCTGTCGCTAGGGCCGGCCTTATCAAAAATGGTAAATTCCCAAATGCTTGGGACATAAAAGAAAATGGGCTTAGGGCCAGCGGAATTTCTGTCGCCGCAAGCACGGTTAATTCTTTGAGACAAAGATCTGATGGGAGAATGGAGGTCAGTAATAAATCTGGCTATGTAAGAAATGTCGGAAAAATTTTTAGGAATACTGATGAGGGACATTATCCTTCTCTTATCACCGCTTTTCATTTTACAACTCATTATGCAAAATCGGTTGTTGCGGCAAATATGGCCAGAGCCCCCGAATTTAGAAGTTATAATTCGCATGTTTTGGTGTGCATTGGAAGAGAAGATCCAAAATTTGCCGATGTTAAATCTAGAGGAAAATTAGAAAAATTCATACAATCAAAAACAAGAATTGCTTCTAAGTTTCATGGATTTTTGAATATAAAAATTTATAAAAAAGATGGCAGAGTGGTAGATCTTGCTTATAAAAAGACTCACGGCGTTACAGTGGAAGCCGGTGATCGTGTGTCTTGGCAAGACGTATTGGTTTCAGACTTTTTCCACAGAAAAGAGCGAGTTTTGGGGTTGGCACTATATGCGTCAAGCTCCAGAGAAATCATTGTAGAGCAGTTGGTTTTGAATGGAGTTAAGAAGGCCACGCCTAAATATGAAGCTGTGGATTATTTCCATTTTAAATCTGGCGTTTCAATCACCGTACAATTGAAAGAACGCTTTAATCTAGACAACACCGATGTCCGTTATTATTTGGCCGCGTTGGCAGATGCAGGAATTGACACAAACAGGGTTTCTCCAAAAACTATTATTCCTGTCTTCGATATTGCAAAAATGAAAGCGGGAATTGATGCCAAAGGTGGGCCTGAAAAAGTTTTGGCAGGTATAAAAATTGAAAGAGCAAAAGAATATAATGAAAGTAGAACTGATGGAGTCTTCACTGTTTTGGAAGCGGGAAAAACTCCTTGGGATCATTTTGGAAAACATTTTGAATCAAATTTTAAAGGAAATCATACTTTAACAAATGAAGAAAAAAATTATATTTTGAAAGCTATAGATTGGAGTTGTCCGACGATGGATTTGGAGTCAACTCCTATTAGATTTCAGGCCGGAGACAGCGTGTTTTTATCTTACAAGCGTATTGGAGAAATTATATCGGCAGTCAAAGAAATTCAGGCAAAAAAATTCGGAAAAACCGACTACACTCATATCGTTAAAGCTGGAGAATATCCTTATGGATTTGTTCAAAGTAGTTTTGATGCCGAAGCTGCTGCACTTGGACATAAAAATTTGAAATATATAAATTTGGGCCAAATTGATAGAAGTTATCTTTTGCGAGTTCTTGACGCTTGTAGCGATGATGTTGATTTAGGGCTTACTTCTGATTCAAAAGGAAGAAGTCAGTTTAAACATTTTGCTGAAGGGGCAAGGCTTATTTTTAGAAAAGCGGACGTGAAGAAAGCCGTTGAACTAATTGCAAAAAAACAGGAATTACAATCTTCTCCTGAAGCTATAGCTCTATCAAGTTCCAAAGGGGAATTTGAGGTTAGGGGTGACATAAAGAAGATAATCGATTCTATTTTTGGGAATGACCCTGTCGTTAGAAATGCGCTTTATTTAGTTTGGCTGAATGAACAAGCGCGTGGAGGGGTTAGAGCTTTTGCAAAAAAAACATATGTAACTTTGGGGGGGACTGCTCATTCCGTCGGAGAATTTCAGCTAAGAGTCACAAGACAAGATTTGCAAACATGTAGCGGAATGTTTGAGAGGTATGGAATTAAAACTCCTTCCAATAGAGATGACCTTGTGGCTTTGGTGAGGGATAATCCTACTGCCGCAACAATTGTTGCAGGGACAAGAATCAAAGAATCTGTTAATTCGTTTAGCCATTTTATGGCTGTAAACGGAGAATCTCCTCATGTTCTTGATAAGAATTTCGTTGTGATGACGGTAACAAGTTACAATAGATCGATAGATTCTGTGTATAGAGCGGTTTTCCAAAATTGGGCATATACCTTCGCAAACTTTGCCGGAGTCCCTGGCAATGTAGCCCTTAACGATATAGATTCTTTATTGAACAAAAAAGGCGCAAGAGGGGCTGCAAAAATGAATATTGCTTTGACGTTTAAAAATGTTGCGACGAAATTAATCTCTGAAGGAAAAATTAAATTTAATGGAAATTTGGACAGAGAGGTTTCGAAAATTCTCACAAATAATATTGCATTTATAGAAGGCGATCTTTTCCGCCAAATAAAAGGTTGGTATGAGATTAATTCCGGAAAAAAACTTTCGTTTGTTTTTACCAATCAGGAACTTGCGCGTGGAGATGGTGTTTTTTCTTACGGACAAAGATTTTTGAAAAAAGAAAAAGCTTGGGATGGTCTTTTCAAAGATCGCATTGCCCTTGCGTCTTCTTTGGATGAACTTGGCAAAGATCCTGTTGCCGCACCTTTTGTTCCCGAAATTGAGAGTGAAGATATCGGAGCAAAAATGATTGCTGCAAGAAAAGAAGAACTGAGAAATAAACTTCTCGCCTCGTCTGGAATCAATGGATGCTTGATAGATGGGAATTTGACTTGTCTCTCCGCCGGAATCCCTATGTATTCACGAGCCGGAAACGGGAAAAAGTCAGTTTTGACTGCTGGTGAAAATTTACGCTTTGTGAATGTTGTCCAAAAAAATGGCGTTCTTTGGGCAAAAGTTGAGAAAGATGCTGAAAAAGATAAAGGGAAGCAGGTCGGATACGTTATGTTTAATAAAAATCTATTTGTGTCTTCTGGAGGCGCCCTTGCTACTGTTTGGTAAATGCGATTGAACTTTGTTGGCTTGCCGTATACAATACGGGAGCTTTTTACTTGTGAAAAAAGATTCATGAAAGAACAAAAAAATACATTTAAGTTGAAGTCTGGTTTAGCGCAGATGTTAAAGGGTGGAGTTATTATGGATGTTGTTAATGCTGAACAGGCAAAGATTGCGGAGGACGCCGGTGCGTGCGCGGTAATGGCTCTTGAACGCGTTCCGTCTGATATTCGAAGAGATGGCGGCGTTGCGAGAATGAGCGATCCGAAGATGATTAAAGCGATTATGAAAGTGTCTTCAATTCCCGTGATGGCGAAAGTGAGAATCGGGCATTTTGTTGAGGCACAAATTTTGGAAAGTTTGGGAGTTGATTATATTGATGAAAGTGAAGTTTTGACTCCAGCAGATGAAAAATACCATATTGATAAATCAAAATTTAAAGTTCCTTTTGTTTGTGGAGCACGAAATTTGGGCGAGGCTTTGCGAAGAATCGAGGAAGGTGCGTCTATGATTAGAACAAAAGGTGAGGCTGGAACCGGAAATGTTGTTGAGGCTGTTAGACACATGAGAACTATGAATGAAGAGATTGCGGCTTTAGCTTCGATGAACGAAAAAGCGCTAAAAGATTTTGCAAAAAAAGAAAGAGTTGGAATCGAAATTGTTAAAAAAACTCGTGAACTCGGTCGTCTTACTGTCGTGAATTTTGCGGCCGGTGGAATCGCTACTCCTGCAGATGCAGCCTTAATGATGCAACTTGGATGCGATGGAGTTTTTGTTGGAAGTGGAATTTTCAAATCATCAAATCCTCCTGCTCGTGCAAAATCTATTGTCGAAGCGACTCTTCATTTTAAAGATGCGGCAATTTTGGCTAAATGCTCTGAGGGCCTAGGCGAGCCGATGGCGAGCCTTGAGATCTCGAAGCTTGAAGATAAATATGCGGAGAGAGGTTGGTGATCATCTTGGACTAAGTCGTCCCGCTTGACCATGGCCGTTTTGCCATGTCAAAAAATACTGAAATCCCGGTAGGTCCATATGGCTATCCGATTTATATCTGCTTTTTATAAGGCTTGCTTGATATCCAGATTTTGCCCATCTTTTTACCATTTTGAAAATTTCATTTGCCGGAACTGTTTTATCTCCCGGCCGGAAAATTACTTTTATTGGAATTCTGCTTACTAAATCTCTATGATCCTG
The DNA here is from genome assembly GCA_002792535.1 of Candidatus Peregrinibacteria bacterium CG_4_10_14_0_2_um_filter_38_24. GTDB lineage: Bacteria > Patescibacteriota > Gracilibacteria > UBA1369 > LOWO2-01-FULL-3 > UM-FILTER-38-24. Next base: position 20,403 of record PFOM01000028.1, read on the forward strand.
TATTTTTTTATCTTTTGACATTTTCACGAGAGGGTCTCTGTCTAACTGAGAAACTAATTCCGGAAAAACTCCTGTTGCCCTGAAACATGCGGCGTTCACTTCTCTTATTGTTGCCTCCGCTTTTATTTTAAATGGATTGTCGTCTTCTCCTTCGTGAGCCATTACCCTCAATTCTGGCATCATTAATTTTCCAAGAACTTCTTCTCCTATTTCTGCTGATGCCCCGAAAGCTCCCGAAAATCCATGTGCCACCGAAGTCCCCACCATCTTTAATAGATGCATGCCTGTTCCCAATGGAAAAGCTCCTGTCGGTACCGGTGCGTCTAAATTCACGCCATTGATTCTTCTTACATGTCTATCCGGCAAAAGATCCGGTCTAGCTAATGCTTTTGAAACAATTAATCCTCCTAAACTATAACCTTCCAGTGCTATTGGGCTATCATTGAATTCTTCTATTAAATTCGAAATTTGCTCGGCCGCTTCTCTTAAATAATCATTATCTATATTTGTCTTACCTCCCAATAAAGAAATTCTTTTTGATCTGTTTGCATATTCTTCTGTTCCTCCTCCAAGTAAATTTATAAAAACATATCTAATTCCTGTAACGGCAAATGGTATGAAATTTTGATAATAATGCGGGGTGTTTACGCTGTAACCACCAAGGATTATGTGGGTTTCAGCCACTCGTACATCTTTCGGTTCGACTATTGTTTCTGCAACTTCATGTTCGCGTTCTCCGACTTTAATTTTTCGTTTTCTAACTTCGAAGGTGATTCCTTGTCCACCTACGTCAATTGTTTCTTTTCCATTTGTCGGAGTGTAAATATTTTCAGGAGGCGCAACAACATGTGAGTAAAGAGCGTCTCTTACTTGTAGTCTTGTTTGATCTGCAACGTTGCGATCATTTACAAGGGGCTGGATTTGCTCAGGAATAGCCCTGTTGAAAGAATGATTATATGATGCGACTTCAGGATGGCTTGGTCTCATGGTTGATTTATTTTTTAGCATGCTAAACTACCCCCAAATGCGCCGCTTTGTCAAGCCCAGCCTTGCTCAAGGAACAAAGTCTTTAATTTTAGATTATTGTTATTTTTTGCTATAATCTTTTTGTTTAATTAATAAAATAAATTTAACCAATTTCCTATGGATTATATTTTTTCCACTGGCATTATTGGCTCATTGATTCTCGTAACGGGCGCGGCTTGGCCGGAAAGTAAAGATGTTAAACATCCGATGAAATCGCTAAAAAATTGGCTTTTTGCCATCGGAGGTTTTGCCATACTTCTTTATGCAATTTTTGGCTACATGCAAGGCGGTCCGATTTTCTTCATGATTCTTGAAATTTTAGTTGCAGTATCGAGCATACTAATGATGCTAAATACTCCCGATAAAGTTGACGTGCCGATTCTAACCATCAGTAGTTTAGGGTTAATTGTTTGGTCATTATTCCTTTTTGAGGGATATTCTACTATTATTTTTATTCTTGGTCTTTGCGGAATAGGACTTGGTTATACACTTCAAGGTGGCACGTTGCGACGTAGCGTTGCGTTGACTTTGGGAAGCATTCTTATCGCGGTATTTAGTTATATCGGAGCGAGCTGGATATTTTTCTGGTTAAATGTTTTCTTCGCTATTTTCTCAGCATATTACGTTTACAAGGGACTTGCGAAGAAGAAATAAATTGTGAAATTTTAGAGAAGTTTTTCCATTTCTTCTTTTGTTTTTTCAAGTGCAATATTTAATTCTTTTAAAGAAAGATTTTCTTTTTCATTCTTTGGGTAAATAAAAATCGGACACAATATTCCTTTTATTTCTAGAACAAAAATGTAAAGCCTATATCCTCCGGATTTGCCTTTCCCCAGCCCTTGAATCCTCAGCTTATAAACATTGTTCCCTATGAAAACTGCTATTTCTTTCCTAAAATTTGTTAAAACTTTTTTGAAGTGTTCTTTCAATTGAGCGTCTTTTTTAGTAAGGCGTTTCAATTGTTTCTTAAAAAAGTTTGTGACTATAAATCTATACATCTTTTAATTGCTCGGTCAGGGATTTGAATTTCCCTTTTTTGTCTAACTTTGCAATTATTTCCGCTAGTTCTTGCGTGTTTTTTTCGAAGCGGATTTCTTCAGGAGATTTGTGATATTTGTAGAATTTGATAAGAAATCTGAAAAATTCTGCTTTATTTGTGTATCCTTCCTCTTTCATGAGGCTTTTTACTTCATTCTCCTGAACGTTGTTTATTTTGAAGAATACGGTTGCCATATATAATATATTTAGTAAATCTTTAGTGTTTATATAGTAATGTTATATTATTTTGGCTTTTTTTGCAAGTTGAACTTTTCTTGGGATTTGATTAAGATATAAACACATTCACATTAAATAATCGTTAAATTTTCTTAAAGTTTTCCTAAAATAATTATGAAAATCGGGATTTTGGACATTCAGGGATCGGTGGAAGAGCATTTAAAATGCTTAAAAAAACTGAAAAATATGGAAGCGGTTTTGGTGAAAAAAATTGAAGATTTGAAAGAGGTGAAAGGCTTGATCGTCCCCGGAGGAGAGAGCACTACTATCGGAAAACTACTAAGGAGATTTGGGATTAGGGATGAGATAATCAAGCGCGTAAAAAAAGGTATGGCGGTGTGGGGGACTTGCGCGGGAGCGATACTTTTGGCAAAAAAAATTGTCGGAAAAGAAAATGCGGATAGTCTTGGCTTGATGAATATTGTTGTTGAGAGAAATGCTTACGGAAGGCAACTTGATAGTTTTGAGACACAGGTGGAATTTGATACATCTCCAAAAAAAGATTGTTGCGGTAAAAAATTAAAAAATACCGTGCGATTTTGTCGCATTCCTGCAATATTCATTCGCGCACCAAAGATTTTAGAGGTAGGGGAAGGCGTCGAGATTTTGGCTAGATACAAGGGAGAAATCGTAGCGGCTAGAGAAAATAATATGCTTGTGACAAATTTTCATCCGGAATTAACTGACGACGAAAAAGTTCACCAATATTTCGTAAAGATGTGTGAGAAATGATTATTTATTAGAGTCCTTTGGCTTTGCTCTTTGAGCAATGGCGGCCATTGCTCTTCTTTCTATTTCTGCAATTGTTGTTATCTGAGGAATTTCTCCCGGCCTTGCTATTCTTTGGCTCAGACTTGCGAATCCCAAAACTTCGTTTTTCCCAGCTTTGGCCTTTCCTCTAAGCAATAGGACTCTTTGTTCTTGTTCGGGTAGGCCTTTTGCCTCCATTTCTGCGACCGTTGGTTTTTCTGATTCGGGAGTCGTGTCCTCCGAATCATCTTTTCCTCCCTGAATTATCCTTAAGTCTGCCATAGTTGTGATTGTTTGGATTTTACAGGTAGATTGTACAATTTTTGGGCTATTTAGTCAAGGTTAAGCGTGGGACATTTGTGCAATTTGTTCTTATACTTTCGGCGTATTTTTTAATATCTTATGTATGACTCTTGGTTTGGCTTCTTCTCCGGGGGAAGAGAATATCGTCCCCGAGGGAAGAAATTGTTGGGAAGCGATAGATCGTATGTTTACTCCTTACTTTGAAATGTTTAGGGATTCTGCCGACGAGGATCTTAGAGCAATGGGGGAAAGCGGAGATCGTTGGTATTTCAAGGGGCCGGATGGAGGTATACTTTTTGATAGAGGATTTGCCGCCGTACGGCCATTTCGTGAGGGCGTTGCTTTTGTCATAGAAGTTGGATCGATCGAATGGAGCCGTATCGACCTTGGCGGAAAGCCAATAAAACAATAATTTTCGATGACAAATTTTTTACCAAAATCAATCAGGACTCTTATAGAAGAATTTTCAAGACTTCCGGGGGTTGGACCAAAGTCGGCACAAAGACTTGCGATGCACCTTTTGCGCTCACCGAGAGAGAAGCTTGAATCGCTTGGGCAAGCCGTAAACGGGCTCAAGGATGATATCGTTTTTTGTGAGACTTGCTGGAATATTGCGGAAAAAAATCCGTGTTATGTTTGCGATAATCCGAGCCGAGATAAGTCTTTGATTTGCGTAGTTGAGGAAATTTTGGATGCAGTCGCTATCGAAAAAACGGCTGAGTTTAGCGGAGTTTATCATGTTCTTCATGGCAGGCTTTCGCCTGTTGACAGCATCAGTCCGGATCAATTGAAAATTTTGGAACTGGTAAAAAGGGTTGAAAAAGGTATGGAGGATTCCATCGAAAATCCAAAAATTCGCGAGGTGATTTTGGCTACAAATCCAAGTCTTGAGGGCGAAGCGACCGCTCTTTATATTCAAAAAGCTTTGATCGGATTTGACGTGAAAGTCTCCAGAATCGCGCGTGGACTTCCTGTCGGCGGCGACATAGAATACGCTGACGAAATCACTCTTATGAGAGCGATGAAGGGTAGGGGTGAGTTCTAAAAGCTAGAAGCAAGCCTTTGTAATAAAATATTGTTTTTTGCCTTTTTCTTTGTATAATGGCGCTCTTAATCAAATATTTATGGATGGAAATGGGACGCTAGGAAGAACAAGAATGGATCGAATTTTTGCGCATGATTGTGAGGAGTGCATGAAACTTTCGGAGAAGGAAAGGCAAGACATCGCCCATATCTCCGATCTTGTGATGGAAAGGATAATCGGAGTTTTTGAGATGAGAATTTTAAGGGTTAATATTGGCACCACGCTTAAGCTGGTTGCGAGAGAATTGGTTGATAGATTTGTCGCAGAAATGAGCACACGGGGACTTCAGGCGAAATATATAGGATTGATTGCGCAAAATGTTCTTCGTAGGCTGGAAGAGTACCTAAATACAGGTAAAAACTGAAGGGCCGGAGCCTGAGAGATGCACGTTTTTTTGGAGAGGTTTTTTGAGTGAAGTTTCGAAATCGTTGTGAAGATTTTCGATGATAAGTTTTTTATCACCGGTTTCTATTCCTTTTAGCACAAGCTCTGTTTTCGCCTTGTTCTGGCCATATTTTGATAGGTCGAGGTTCTCGTAGGCTTTGCGAGTCTTTTCTTTTAGTTCTGATGATTTTGGAAATATTTTTACGTTTAACAGTGCGGAATTTATCTCCGAAAGTTTTGTGATTTTTTCGCCAAAATGTGTGCCTAATGCAGTACCTCCAACGATAAAAAATGGCACATCCATTCCGATTTGTTCTGCTAAATATAGGAGGCGTTTTTCAGAAAGATTTAATTTAAACAGTTCGCTAAGTCCTTTCAAAACTGCCGCGGCATCTGAAGATGCACCTCCAAGTCCCGAAGAAATCGGGATATTTTTGTGAATTTTTATCGAAACAAAGTCCTTGATATTGAATGTTTTTTTCAATAAATCGAGCGCTTTTTTGGCAAGATTTTCTGAAAGTTTTATCTCTGTTTTTCCTTTTTGGTCAGGCGATTTTTTTAGGTCGTGCGCTATTGACACTTCGTCTTTTAATTTTGTCTTATTGATTTCTAAAATATCTTTGAAGTTTTTGATTTCATGAAAAATCGTACGGATTTCGTGGTATCCGCTCGGCGTTTTTTCGAGTATGTCTAGACAAAGATTTACCTTCGCATAAGCCGTGATCTTCATGTTTTGGCGTAAAATTGTTGGGAATATTGACTAAACTGAAAAGATTGTGAGGCTTTTGTGGTGAATAGTCAATTTTTGTGGTGGAGTTTTTTGACTTATTTCACCAGCGAAACTATGGCAAAACATTGAATTGCTTGGCCTTTGCCAAATGGAGTTAGGGCTTCGCCGGAGGTTGCGGTGATGCCGATTTTGGCTTGAGGAAGGCTTAGGAGGTCGCTTAGGGATTTCTTAATTTTGTGTGAAATTGGATCGATTGTTGGGTGGGAACATTCGAGCATAAGACCCACGTTGTTTAGTTTGTAGCCTTGTTTGTGCGCTTTTTTGAGGATTAACTCTATGTATTTTTTGCTGTCTTTGATTCCTTCTTTTACTTTTTCGTCGGCATAAAAGCCGAGGGATTTTTCGCCGAGAGCTTGGGAAATGGCGTTAAATAAAGCATGAAGGATTACGTCGCCATCGGAATTTGCTTTTAGTTTTGGTTCGGTGGGAATTTTTATGCCGCCGAGGGTGAGGTGTGATTTTGCGCTTTTAGATGCCTCGAATTCGTGGCTGTCCTGCCCAATTCCTACGATAAAATCGTCAGGTTTTTCGCCTAAAATTGACTTTAATTTCTGATAATCAGCATTCATTGTGATTTTAAAATTGTGATCATGTGAATGGACGTATGCTGTTTTTTGGCCTATTGCCTCGAACATCATGGCCTCGTCAGTTGCATTTATTTTTTTCTTTTGTGCGTTTGTTATCGCTTTTTTGAAAACTTCGTAAGTTGCGGATTGCGGTGTTTGTGCGGCAAAAAATTTGTTTCGATCGTGAGTTTTTATTATGTGAGTTGCGTTTATTTCTTTCATCGTCGATGTCACTTTGTGGCCACAGATAGCCGCGCCTGAAGTTTTCGATTTCTTGATTACTTCGGAAATTTCTTTGAGAGAGGGGAGCGGATTTGCGCCATTGTGAGCTAAAATTATGTCGGATTTTGACAATGATTTTTTCGCCATTTTTTCAATCGCAGAAAATCCTTTCTGTACCGATTCTTGGCGAGTGGATCCACCTAAAACCACTTTTTTGACTTTGGAAAATTTGTATAAATCGAGCGTTTTTTCTATTTTTGATTTGTTTTGTTTATTTGCAACGACGACGATTTCATTTATTTCAGGATGGTCATTTAAAGAGGTGAGGGTATAGTAAATTATTGGCTTACCGTCGACCGGAAGAAGAAGTTTGTCGCCTGATTTTGCGCCGCTAAATCTTTCGGATTTTCCTGCGGCGAGAATGATTGCGTAGTTCATGCTTGGTGATTTTGACATGACTTTCGGGAAACATCAAGTTTTATCTTGACAGCGCATGAGTTTTGTATTATTGTTGAGGTCTTTTAGATATTAAAAAATTAATATGAATAATGTAATTGGACAACCTAAAGGCGTGATCGGTGAACAAACATCGGAGGTGACAAAAACACCTTTTGAAAGATTACTTGAAGCGCGAGGAATTTCTGCTGAGGACGCGCAAGCGGTGGCGGTTGATGATGAGGAGGCGTTGGCGAGAATGGGAAAGCGAATTCTTTCGCGTGGATTAAGGGTTGAGGCACAGACCGCGCACAGTGGAGCGGAAGGACTTGCAGTTATGGAAGGCTTGCATGGTAAAATTGCTTGTGTAGTTACTGATGTAAATATGGGAAGGATGTCTGGACCTGAGATGGTCAAGCAGGCAAATGCTCGTAGATTACTTGATAACGTTCCCGTCGTTGTTGTGACTGGAGAATTAGTCAGGAATGCTGAAGAAATTGATACTGTAACTGCTGGCGGAATTGCTCATGAAGTTTTGGAAAAACCTTTTAATCCTGACCAATTTGTTGCCGCAATTCAAAGTGCTTGCCAGAAAGTTTTGGACAAAATGGAGGCAGAAACTAAATAAGTTTCAGTGAAGACGGAGGAAAACCTGAGGAAATGTGATTTTGTTCTGTAGAAATTTTTGAATAGTTTTTTCTTCCAAGGCGAGGAACGACTTCATGTTGCGTTTTTTGAAATGAGAGAGAACGATTGAAATGCCTTTTAGTGGAATGGTTTTTGTGGTTTTTATTATATTTGGTTCATATAAACTTTTGGGAATTTTTTTGATTACGCGTTTTGCGGTTTTGTTTATTGACTCCAGAAGCGCGTTTTCGATGTGTTCGCGCATATCGGGGTTTGAAACGTAGGCATAAGAGGTGAGATCTGTGAATTCCACGATGGCATGGATAAGGCAATCCGGGTTTATGAATGCATGGATTTTTGAGAGAGGAAGTGAGAATAAATAAAATGCTTCGACTATTTCGAGGCCTTTGTTTATCAAGGTTGCAGATTCGATGGAGATTTTTGCGCCCATGTCCCATTTCGGATGAGCAAGCGCTTTTTCCGGCGTTAGCGTTTCGAGTTCTTTTTCAATTTTACCCCAAAATGGACCGCCGGAACATGAAAGATATATGTTTTTGATTTTTTTATTTGGGAATTTTTTTAAAATTTCGTGAATTGAATTATGTTCGGAATCGAGAGGAATTAGCGTCGCGGTTTTTGCGAGTTTCATAACTTTGTCTCCGTCTGCGACAAGTGATTCTTTATTACCAAGGAGAAGGATTTTTTTGGCCTTTAGCGCTGTCGTGGTTGGCGAAATGCCCGAGACTCCCGAAAGGACATTTATGATGATGTCAGCGTCTTTTAGGGAGGCAAGGTGAAGAAGATTTTTTTGTGATTTTTGGTTTGTTTTCAATTTTTTCGATGAAATGCAGATATTTTCTTTTGGTACGGCTAATTTTTTTGCCTGAAGGTTTATGAGTTTTTCATTTTGATTGCAGGCGAGAGCTATTACGTTGAAATCTTTTGGATATTTTTCCAAAACCTCCAAAGTTTGTGTGCCGAGAGAGCCTGTTGAGCCTAAAATTACTACTTTTTTCATGTTACGAGTATAGCCCTGTCGTTGAAAATCCAACAACACTTTTTTATCCTCATTGACTCGACGTATACAAAAATGCTAAACTGTATACAGTCAATTAAATAATCACTCATGAGTACTGTTCTAAGCGCCCGTATCGAAGAAAAATTAGCCAAAAGGCTGGAGGCTGCCAGTAAAAAATCCAATCTCGATAAAACCTCACTGATTAGAATAGTTCTTCTGAAAGGCCTCGCTGAATTTGAACAAACAGAGGCCGTCGAGAGCTACAAGAAGGGCGAAATATCACTCGGCAAACTGGGAGATTTGTTAAATCTCAACAAATGGGACTCTCTTTCCCTTTTGACTGAAGAAAAAATTATCTTAAATTACGGCAAAGAGGATTTCGAAGATGATACCAAAATTTTATAAAAATGCAATTTGTTTCCAATAGTTCGCCATTAATCTTTCTGGCTAAATTAAATTTTCTGGAACTTTTAGCAAAAGATCAAATACTCATTCCCTCCGGCGTCCACAAGGAACTATTGGCCAAGGAATCAGCTGAAAAAGACAGGCTAATCAGGTTTTTTAACAAAAAAAATATTACAATCCTAAAATCTGAATATTGCAAAATTATAAGTAAAAGTTTAGGAAAAGGTGAAATCGAAGTTATAAACCTAGCCGTCGATCACGGTATCCCTCACGTCTTAATGGACGATAAACGCGCCCGTTCATTCGCTAAAATTCAAGACTTACAACCACATGGAATTTTATGGATCGTTCTAAGAGCATATAGAAATAAGGGCATTACTAAAGCCCAAGCCCGTGATCTGATCTATGGTCTTCCCTCCGTCGGGTTTCGGATCGATCAGGAATTTTTATTCCAAGTTCTGAAAAAACTGGATTAATAAAAAGCTCAAATACGTTGAAAGTCAAATAAGCGGGAGAGCATGTGCTTCAATTTTAAATATGGCTAAACCACTGAAGCAGTCTAACATGTACGACTGCTTCAGTGTCTCCTCGCATGCGAGTCAACAAGTTTAGCAATATATTTAAAATTGAAGCACATGCTCTCCCTTTAAATATTCTACTTTTAAGACATACTTCGCTTGACAACAGGGCTTAGTTCTCGTAATATCCAGTAGCTTTTTTGTGAAAGAAGCATTTTATTTCTTTATAAGAAAAATATCGCTAAGGATTTACGCATAAACAGGGCCATTCGTTCTCCGTCAATAAGGCTGATCGGAAACGAGGGTGAGCAACTCGGGATTATAGCTTTGGAAAAAGCACTTGAAATGGCCCGAGGGCAGGAGCTTGACCTAGCAGAGGTTGCTCCGAATGCAAAGCCTCCTGTGTGTAAAATTCTCGATTATGGGAAATATTTGTATCATCAGAAAAAAGTTGACACGAAGCATAAGAAAATGCAAAAAAAAGCAGAGATAAAAGGTGTTCGCCTCGGATTCAAGACGGGAGATCACGATATCGAAACAAAGGTAAAGCAGGCGAGAGGGTTCCTTGCAGAGGGGAACAGTGTGAAAGTCACCTTGATTTTCAGAGGAAGAGAGTCTATGTATAAAGGCCTTGCAACAGATAAATTACGAAAATTTTACGAGAGCCTGAAGGATGTTGCCAATGTCGATATGTCGCCAAAGAGCCAAGGAAATATGTTAATAATGATTCTAACACCTAATAAATCGTAAATATGAAGCAGAAAAGCCATAGCGGACTCAAAAAACGCTTAAAAATAAGGAAAAGCGGAACAGCTACGTTTGATAAATCTGCCAAGAGACATCTTCTTGCCAATAAATCAAAGAAACAAAAGAAGCTGTATCCATCAGGAATGCCTATAAATCACACACAACGCAAGACTTTTGCGTTTATTTTGCCGGGCAAACTAAAAACACATGGCAGATAATCTGAAAATTACTACAAATTATATTTCTTAAGTTTATATCATGACCAGAGTTAAAAGAGGCGTAACAGCCCACCGTAGGCACCAGACAATGGTGAAAAAAGCCAAAGGTTTCCGTGGCCAGAGAAGTAGACTCTTCACCTGGGCCAAAAATGCGATGATGAAGGCGGGTCTACACAGCTACGTAGACAGGAAGCGCAAAAAACGAGATTTCCGCAGGCTTTGGATCACAAGGATCAACATAGCATGTAGGGATCTTGGAGTCACATACAGCAGACTTATTGCGGCGATGACTTTAAAAGACATCGCGGTAAATCGCAAGATGCTTGCAGATCTAGCTATTAAAGAGCCGGAGGTTTTCAAAAAGATCGTTGAAGAGGCGATGAAATAGTTTTATCGAGCCGAAATAAACGGTGAAATCAAAAGCCCCGCTCATCAGAGTGGGGTTTTTTTGTTACGTGAATTTTGCTTTCGCAGTGCGAAATATTTATTTCTGTGTTTGGATTTCCACTTTCTCAAGAACCACGTCTTTTAGAGGTTTGTCGGATCCGTTTTTTTCTACTGCTGCAATTTTATCTACTACATCCATTCCTTCGTATGCGAATCCAAATAGTGAATATCCTCCATCAAGAAAGGTTGCGCCTTCCGGATTTTGAACGATGAAAAATTGGCTACCTGATGTATTTGGGCCTGCGTTGGCCATTGATAGTGCGCCGCGAACGTGGCTTAAGGCTGGGTTTATTTCGTCAGCCAAACGTGTGCCTTTTCCTTTATAGCTGTATCCGCCTGTTCCGTTTCTGTTTTCAAAATCTCCTCCTTGAATCATGAAATTGTTGATAACTCTGTGAAAAATTGTGTCGTCATATTTTTTTTCTTTTGCCAGTTCTACGAAATTTTTTGCAGACTCAGGAACGTCTTTTGTGTAAAGAAGAACTTTTATCTTCCCCATGCTTGTCGTCAATATTGCGATTGTGTCGCCTTTTTCCGGTGTTGTTTGCATTGTTGCTGGTGCGTTAATTGGTACTGGTGTTGCCGTTTCAGGCGGCGTTTGCGTCACTTTTTCCGTCACTTTTTCCGTCTCCACTTGTGGAGCGCAGGCTGTTAATGTTGCGAGGATTACGGCTGAAGCCAAAATCGCTTTTGAAATTTTCATAGGTTTTAGATGTTAAAATGTGTGTGCATTCTATAATAAACTCTTGGCGGA
>PFOM01000006.1 GCA_002792535.1 Candidatus Peregrinibacteria bacterium CG_4_10_14_0_2_um_filter_38_24
TTGTTGTTTTGAAACTTTGTGTGCTTTTTGTCTATCGAAGTGGCTTGTGAGATATATTAAGTTAGTAGACACTCCAAAGTTTCAAAAGACTACCTTATGCTTTTTCAAAATACATAAAAAAATCAACATTTTACATTCCTCAAAAATCGTAAATCAAGGAAATAAATATTACAGTAACTGCATCATCGTCTCAAAATATAAATTCTTATCCTTCAACACATCCTTACCCCCAACATCTTCCATAAATCTATCATAAATACCACGTGATTCATCATCCCAAATAAACATGTCTGGAGTATTTAACCTGACCCAAATAAAATAAGCCTTCATTGTCTTTGTTTCAACACCAGTTAAACGCGCATACATCAAACAACAATCAAACAACAATCAAACAAATAAATATATGTTTCTTCTGGATTAAAATCTATAGTCCCTTCTGGATCATTGTCCGCATGTTTAAAAAAACTTTGAGTACTGTTTAGTAACGCCTTCATCTCTTTCACTTTTTCTGGCTTAGTCATTTTAAGAAACGATTCCTTCATTGAATCAATTCCTCTATGTTTACCTATATCTCTCAAAATCTGATTTGCTGCCCCAGTCAAAGTATGTGTAGAAACAGTATCTCCGTCAGAAAAGTATAGACGTATAGATGTTTCTATTTGAGTTTTCGCCGCTTCTAATTTACTAACACGCATGATATGTCTACATTATTTTATAGAATCATTTACTTAGAATGCTCCAAAAAGATAATAAAGTGCAATTAAATAAATGATGAATAAAAATGTAGCATTGATGTACATTTTCACCATTGATTTGTCGGCTTCTTTTTTAGCTTCTTGTGTTTTTTCAATATCAGATTTAGTTAAGTCCTTCCCTAATAATTTTTTAATATTCTTAAATTCTGTATCCAGAGCAAAACCAAGTGTAATTGTTGTTGACCCGTAAGTCATTAAAAGACTTTGAACACTCAAATAAATCAGGACAAGGATTGAAACTATAATTATTTCAAAACTTTCATATATTTTGTCATAAATTGCTACAACAACCCCAATAGTTATTAGATTAACAATAACTGTCCAAATATATCCAACCCAATGCCAATAATTTTTCTTTTGCTCTCCATGGATCTCAGAAGAACTTTTTTCTTTTTCGCTTAATAAATAATCAATATGTCGCAGGATAGAAGAACTCTCTTGAAATTCATATTCAGAAAGACCACAATAATCTGATGATTTTTCGCTAAACAAAGGTTTCTTAAAATTATTTTCAACATATTCTACCCGTTTTTTTAATATTTTTTCAGACGTCTCTCCATCGGTATACCAAAGTCTATTGCCATAATCTCCTTCACTAATTTCCAGCCCAGTATCATCTTTTTCTTTCAACATTTCCTCAATCTTAGTTAATCCAAGCCTTATCCTTTGATAGGTCTGTCTCAAAAATCTCCTATATTCATTTCTGGAAATAACCTCTGGATGCCTAGACAAAATGAAAAACAATAGTTCAGGCGAACTAGCTAGCACAACTTTATTCCACTCAACCTCTTTTTTAAGAGTATTCTCCTCTCCAGTAAGAGATTTATCCTCTTTTAAAACTACGCCATCTTTTACCGAATACACTAAAGGAGGTTCGCTAGAACTTTCTAATAATCTTATATAAACCTCTATTGGATCAGTAGAGATCTTGTATTGATATTTTTGCTTGTTCAAGTAACAATCATCTTTAATGCTTGAACTTACTTCAAATTCTTTAGCTTCAATAGAAAAATCAATACTCGTTGTAAGAATGTTATCCTCAATGCTAATAGAATCTTCATCATCAAAAATTTCTATTTTTTTCATATTTTTATATTAAAAAATGTAATATATACATTATTTTATTGAATCATTTACCCCCTATTGCATCTAAAATATCGCTCTTGGAATCTTTCATTTCCTCTAAAATTGAATAGTCCAATTCTTCTATTGCCCCTAGAATATCACGCTTAAAATCTTTAATCTCCTCTAGAGTATCTTTTATTTCTAATATCTCGTGAGTTATTTTTTTAAGCTTATTTACAATATAGACAGAAAAATTAACAACAAAAAGCATCATTAAGAATAGCGCCAACCCTATTCTACTTAATTTATCCGAAAAATAATCTGGAGAAAACCATTTAAGGGCAAATACTATTAAAAACATTTGTCCAACGACCCAATACACGTTAATTGGATCATAGGTGTTTTTTCCTCGTCCGCTTTGCATTTCTTGATCCTTCTTTCGCAATTCTGCATCTTTTTCTAATAGATTTTCCAAGTTTAAAGATAAAAAGTCCTTATCAATCCCATATGAGTACCCACCACCATAAGAATTATCCTGAATTCTTTTTATAAATCTCCGTTCATCTTTCTTTTCTTCGGCTTTTCTAGCAAATGAATTTAATGTTTGTATATTCAACCCACTTGATTTTGCTATTTCTGTAATGCTTAAGAATTTATTTATCATTTTTTTATTATTACACGATATAACAACTCACGAGGCTTTAATCTTAAATCACTTGATAAATACGTCGTTTTTAAATTCAATACTAAGCAAAACTGCTCCTTTTTCATCCCATACTTTGTAAGCTCCATCTAACGAACCTTCGTTGTATTCTTTCTCTATTTTTTGCTGGCCATTCTCATACCACTCTATGTATGTTCCATCAGTCTCACCATCTATAAACCTCTCAAATGATTTTATTTGTCCGTTTTTGTAATATACTTTTTTCTCTTCCTTCATGTATGAATCTTCACCATCACCTTCTTCAGTCCTTGTTGTTTCAGATTCTAATTTTCCATCCTCAGAATACTCAATGAAAAATTCTAAGCCATCTTTATTAAGATATGATGATTCCAAAATGCCATTTAAAAAATAAATTTTTCCACTTATAGTATCGCCATTTTCGTCATATTCGACCTGCTTCTTAATTGTGCCATTTGGATAAGTCGTTCTCCATAGCCCTATTTCCATTTTCTCTTTGCCAAAAAGGGTTTCTTTCACTTTATACTGCCCCTCGGAAAACAATACTCCATTTGTATAAGGTATTTTTTCGGTTTCTGTATAGTTTTTTTCTGTATATTTATAATATCCATAACAAAAACCTATTACCAGCAAAATGGCTAGTACGAAGATGTATTTTAATATTTTTTTCATTTAGTGTTTTCTATTAAATATAAATATATTCCACCCACTAAAGCAATTATTATTATCAAAAGCACGCTCAAGCTAGAATTTCCACGACTGTCTAACAGATAAAATATTTCATAAAGTCCTGCTATGACGCTTACTGCTAATCCTATTTTTAGATATGTTTTATCCATATTTATTTTTTATATCTTTTAAATGCAAAATAAGTTCCAAAGACTAACATAACAACAGCAGAAAATCTTGCTTCGTCTTCAAAAGAAAACCCAAAAAAAATCGTATAAGCAAAAATACATACCCCTAATAATATCAAGATATCTGGAAGATATTTTTTAACAAAATTCCACGAAATAATAAAATACTTCCCTGCAAGCTGTCTTAAGAAATGGGTACTTGCTAAAAACCTAAAGATACAAACAGAAACAATAGAAATAAATAACATAGGAATAAACCCCATTGCAAACGCTAAAGGCATTGCCATAGGATCATAAAACCCTAGATTTGGTGACAATTCTATAAACACAACAACCCCAGCTCCAGCAATTATTGATAATAAAAACGTCAGTATCAGAAAGCCCCTTTTTGAAGTTAAAAACATATTTTTCTTACTACAAAGTAAAATCTTTCATTTGTCGTGATGATTGTACTACAATACCATAGTTATAGGAAATAACACTCAAAAAATTATGCAAAAATACACAATGACAACAGAGGAAGAATCAAGTCTTTTCGATCGGAGAATGAAATTGGTTGAGCTAATCATTCTGACAATTACAGCAATTATTATCGTAATATCATTTACTCAAATTTATACGTTAATTTGGCCAATGATGATTTTAGGGGCAGATTTAATTTTCATAATAATTGCTACCATATTGCATGCGAATAAGGAAAGAAATAAGACTACTTTCGTTGAACACGTAGAGGCAACGAAAATCGAAATATCATATAAACTCCAATGGTCAGACGTAATTGGCTTTCTTGTATATATTTTTGCAATAATAATATTCGGAATATTCTTTTCGCGTTGCATAAATTAACACGTACCAGCCAGTTCACTCGCTAAAGAAAATCTCTCATCATCCGTTTTGCAAAAACCTTAAATCTGCTACAATCCCTTTGCACAGGGTGTGCCTCTCCGCCACCCCAACCATATCAAAAGTGGTACTCTACAATTAGGGCTATACACAGCCAAAAACATCCTTCTATTTATACATGAAATACTTGGTAAGGACGGGGTCGCGGGTCCAATTCCCGCTCACAGCTCCAAAAAAAAACGCCTGCCGTAAGCAGTCATAAGGTATTCATCTGCCAGCCTTTTCCTTATCTACCCACAATTTTTGAACTTTTTCTCTTGCCCAAAGGGTTTGCCTGAGGAATTTGAGACTTGAAGTCACTGTTGGGTAAAACATAAAACATCTTATCGGAATTTTTTTTGCTAAAAATTCCCACCCATATTTTTCAACCAAATCTTCAAGTATTTTCTTCAAGGTCACGCCATGCAAGGGGTCTTTTTGTGGTTGTATCTCCATTTTTATTGAGTTATAGCCTCAAATATACCATACACTTCATTCAAACAACATAAAAAAAGAACCACCCAAAATATAATTATAGATAGTTCTTTTTCCGTACCTCGCTTGCAACCTTACTCTGCCACATGAGATATTTGAAGATAGTCCACATAGATCAAAGTCCACTATTACGTAAACTGCGAAATATATAAATGAATTTCTATTTTCAGCGACCATAACTTGCGTTACAGCGGAAGAAAAAATGATCGATTGCACTCCCATATAAGCCGCAAGAAGACTTACTTCTATTTTGTACCTATATAGCATGATCTTTTCTTGAACGATGTTGCCATGATTCTTGATCAATCACAGAATGTTTTCCCCCATAAATCTTGCGATAAATGGATCGTAGACATCCCCATGCAAACCAACCGGATCAAATTCAAATCTTTTTTCTTAATCCTTCGAGACTACCCGGAGAATAAAAGAAAAAAGGAAATACCTCTTATGAACGTCCATTGCTCAACCTTCTTGCGAAGAGAACAAAAGCGAGAGAAAGAAAACTTTCTCTTTAACACAAGATCTTCTCATATGACCTACCCGTGTTAGCGGGGAGGAAAGTTACAAGAAGGGTAGAACGCTTTAGAAGAAGTCTTTCGACAAGTTATAAAGACGCTCTAACCTTCCTGCAACAAATATTAATTGCGATTATTTTTGTTTTTGTTTTTTTCAAGGAACTATTAATATAATACATTATTTTTCAAAAAACGTCAAGTCCAATGTTGACAAGCCAAAACAATTAAAGTATATTGTACAACCTTTGCTTCAAAAAATCACATTAAATAAATGAATTCACCGGAAGACCTAAGGGTCGATCCAAATTCAGACGTCGGCCGCTTAGCAACAGAAGTTGCGAATCGATACAAACTACGGCCGGATGAAACAGATACGGTAAACAGAATCACAATATCTGTAAAAAGTTTTGCACAAAGTCAGAACGCCCTTGGCCCAAATGATTCCATAGACACGGCTAAGCTAAGAAAGCTCAAATGCTTAGACTTGGCATGTGGCAACGGAAATGTTAGCGGCGTAGACCCTCGCATCTCCGAAATAATGGGCCCACTACGACGCAGAATGGAACCATGGCTTTGCAGAAGCCTTCATCAAGCCGGCGTCGACATCACAGGCATTGACATATATTACCCTCAATACGAAGGAACAAAAGGCAAAAGTGAAGAATGGAAATTCGTACAAATGAATTTAACAAAACCAAAAGACCTACAAAGACATTTTCGTGACAAAACTTTCGATGCCATAGTGACAACATTTTTCATACTAAATGAAGTTATCAATCCGGCGTCGAAAGATCCATTTCTAAATGCTCCGGAAATCTCAATGTTAATGCAGCAAAATCCTCAAAGATACTATAGGACATTAAGAGATCTACTTTCCGAAATGCGACGAGTCCTAAAAAATGACGGGAATGCAGTCATAAATCACGAAAAAGTAGAAAGACCACAACTAAAAACTCTCGAAAAAGCCATCAGGTAAGACAAATTTCATCTCTATGCTTCAGCTGTAGGCGCAAATTTCACCCTACCTGCTCTTCGAGCATTTTCATCCAAAACCTCAATGGTCACCCCACCATCAGCAAACTCCGCATCAAGTGCTTGAACAAATTCTGCCGTAGCCGCCTCCTCATCAAAATCCTCAACCCTTTCTTCAGCGCTTCCTCCAGCCCTCGCCATATCCTTAGCAGTAAATTTTTCTGCACCATCTGGATATTCTTCTACCCCAAATTCAACACGCTCCTGATTCCCCAAAAACGCTCTCTCTCCACTTCTCTTCGCATCGCGTTTTTTATCTCTACCGGCAAAAACTTTACCAATTTCGCCTTTCGCCATCCCTCGAACTTTCATCATTTTTTCACCAAGCCTAAATTCATCCAAATTCTGTCCAATCAATGCCTCCAAACGACCAGGAAAAATGTCAATTTTCATTTGAGCAATCAATACAACTCCGGAAGAAGTCAACGTAACAAAACCTTTTTCATCCGCCTTATAATGAAACCCTTCTTTCATTACCATTTTAAGTCCATTCAATAATTCTGAATGTTTTTTAGCAGAAATATCATCAAGTTTAGGAACTTTTTTACCTGAATCCTGCTCAACAGAAGCAGGATCTTTATGTCTCAAAACAGCCTTTACCGCATCTTTAACAACCATTCTCAATTCATCTTCACCCAAAAAAGCGACCGCTCTTAAATCCCCAATCTCAGCCAAAACTTGATCAACAGTCGCATTTGAAACCGCCACAGCCTCTGAAGCCGCCAATGCTAAATCCGAAAACGAAGTTCCTCTATCAGGTCCACCTTTACCCATGTTTTTTATAATTAATATCTAAATACGGGAAAAAATATATACATCAGCAAAACACCAAAGTCAAACCTAGATAAGAATTTTCATACACAAGAAAAGCCCCGCCGGAAAACCGAGGGGCTTTTCAATTTCCTTGAAATCTTAAGCTTTTCCAAGAATCTTGTACATTCCTGTTCCGCAAGATGGGCATTTGCCCTTCAATGCTTTTCGCTTATTTTTCATCGTTACTTCTTGTGCTTCAGCCATTTCTCTTTTGGCTTTACACTTAACGCAATATCCTTCTGCCATAATTTTTAGAGTTAAAAATTAATATTTCAACAGGAAGCGTACTATAAATACCCTCCGCCTCCAACAAATTCAATTTGCCTTAACCTCAAATCTATGTCCTGCTTCTCTTCACGAATTAAGCACAAAGTTAAAGAAGTATTGATTTTTTTATCCAATATGACAAGATTAATTCTCCAATTTATATCTACATAAAAAATATATGGGAAATTTTCGCACACCCGAATTTACGATTGAAAGAGGCAAAAAAAGGCCAGACACAAGCCAAACGAGAGGAATAAGTCTCAAAATAAAATTCGCAGCACTTGCCGCTCTTGCAGGAATAGTATTTTTGCATCCGGAAAAAGCAAATGCCTCAGAACAAAACATCGCCATTGGAGAACTCGGACTAAAAGCGGATCAATTTCATTTCCCAAATGGCCTCTCCCAAAACGGAGAATATTTTCTTAAAGCCACAAAAGAAGGAAATAATGAAAATTTTAATCCATACACAACACAAGAAGTTAGTCTTCACGCAGAACATTTCAGCGCAGAAATTGGAGCAAAAATCCCATTAACTCCTGATCATTTCTCAGAAAGATTAGGGGGACATTTAACATTAAAACATCATGAAAAACATCTTGCCGCACATAGCTCTTCAGTCATAGATAGCGAACAATGGAGAAGCGAAGCCTCCGCCGCAGCAACAAAGGATCTAGATGGCCACGCTTCCATAAATTTAACGTATAGATAATTTAGATTTTTGCTCCACCGTGCCGTTGTGGTCTTGGGCGCTGTTGCCCCCCCCTTAAACCAAGTGGGTGTCCTCGTCACCTCGCCGCAGCAAGGAAGAAATACCGGACTCCCGTAAACTATATGATAGAGAGAGTACATAAGACTCTGACGTACACTATCGAGCAACTTCATTGTATACAACGAGCGAAGCCTTGTAAAGGGCTAGTACAAGCCATTTACCAAAACCCGCCACCCCTAAATAATGAGCCTTATCACCTATTCAACACACTATATCTAGGTGCCCAAAAGTAAAATAGTGCTTACCCAATCATGCATAAAGCCCATAAAGTAGTGCAAAAACGAGAATTTGAAGATAGAGTCTATGATAAAGACATCAATCAAGATTATGGCAACAAAATATTTAACTCCATTTTGAAGAAAATTCTGATATTGAGGATAAAAACACTTCGGCACAAAAAGCCCCAAAATGCCTGAACCATCAAGGGGAGGGACAGGAAGAAGATTAAAAATTCCAAGATAAATACTCACGTGAAAAATTGTCCAAAGAAGTAAATTCACGAAATCAGGAAAATATCCTCCAAAATATTTCATCGGAATTGCGAGCACAAACGCCAAAATAAAATTTGAAACAGGACCCGCCAAAGAAGTAAGCGCGCTCCCTTTCACAGGATTTTTGAAATTCATCGGATTCACCGGAACCGGCTTTCCCCAGCCAACTCTTTGCGTAATTAAAAAAAGCAAACTACCAACCGGATCAAGATGTGCAATAGGATTCAAAGTAAGTCTTCCACGAATTTTTGCAGTTGGATCGCCAAGATAATACGCAACCAAAGCATGCGAAGCCTCATGCACAGTCATCGCCACAAGAAGCGCAATTAAGAAAACCAAAAATTGAAATACGTAATCCATAAATAAAAATAATTATCAACAAAACATTAACACATAAATTCCTGCGCCTCCAATTCTTTTTCGTCATCATAAAGCAAAACTTTGCCCTTCGATTTCTTCTCAGTACCTCTATCAAATTCCAGATTATGAGACGCAAAAACGACATCACCTTTTTTCAAAAGTTTATGAGCTCCCCTCAAATCCGCTTGAGTAAGCCAATTATCACGCGGATGAATAATCATTCCGCTAAAGAAAAACAAAACATTGGCATAAACTTTTTTATACCAAGGGTAATCTTTCGGAAAATTTATAATAAGATGATACTTGTAATTCACAGTAAATTTATAGCAAATTTTTCACAAAAACTCTAGTACATGATACCATATGACCCTTGACCGAAAAAATAAGCGAGCGCACGGCGCGAGCGCGCAACAAGGCAAGCGTGT
>PFOM01000003.1 GCA_002792535.1 Candidatus Peregrinibacteria bacterium CG_4_10_14_0_2_um_filter_38_24
TTATGCGCCGGATCTTTTACATCCAACAGAGCTTGTCGACAACTCCCACACATTCAAAATATACATCCTGAATGCAAGGAGAGGATATAGGAACACGGCATATCTGGTTACGGCTTTTATGCAAAAGCCTCCACCCATATTTGCCTCCGCTACGCTACGGCAAACATCAGATATGCCGAAACGTTAGCTGAAATATTCCTTTTCTTTTTTGGGCTATCGCCCAATTGTTTTAAAAAAATTTTCAAATTTCTTTTTCTTTCATTATAGAGGGGATATAAGGTGTTTTCTCCGCTCCGCTACGAAAACAGTTTATAAAAATTATTTTTTAGAATACAATATTATCAACTAACCAAAATACTATGAAACTAGGAATAATCATCAGCCAAACAAATCCAGAAACAAATTGGAATGCTTTGCGTTTAGCTAATTTTGCTATCAAGGAAGGCGACGAAGTTAAAATTTTTCTTGTTGGAGAGGGGGTGGAATATGAAGCAAGTAATTCAGAAAAATTCAACATTCAAGAACAGGTAGTGGAATTTTTAAAATCTGAAAATGCTAAAATTTTGGCGTGCGGCACTTGCTTAAAATCGAGAAATCAAGAAGCTACCAATACCTGCCCGATGAGTAGTATGAAAGATTTATACGAACTCGTACAAGAAAGCGATAAAATTTTAACTTTTTAATAAAATAATCTTATAATGAATTATGGTTTTGTGCCTTTTGCCTTACTTTTCAAACACAAAGCAAAAGATTTGAATATAAGGTCGGCATGGATTTGTTCCCGCAATGATGTAGTTGCAAATATCGGAGTAATCATTGCCGGACTTTTAGTAGCAAAATTTAACTCAATGTGGCCCGATATTATTGTCGGCTTAATAATAGCGTTCATTGTTATTAAGTCGTCCTTACAGATCATCAAAGAATCCCTGGAGCATAATAGATAATGGTATTTTGGGCTTCGGGCGTTCACCCCTTTTGATCCCTCTGCCCTTCGCCCAAAACGGAAAAACAAAATCGGATATTTCTTTTGTAAGAGCAATTTCTTTCAGAAATTAAAGGAAAACATACACATTATACAAACTTCAGATATACACAAACGTTATATAATTTTATTGCAGATTTTTTTTTAATGTATTAAAATCCCCCAGCTTATAATCTTATATATGAACAAAGAAATTTTAATAGTCAGAACGAAAGCCGGACACAAATACGCAGAGGTTATTGCCGAAAAGATTAAAGGCTTGGGCATAGAAGACTGCGAAATAGTATGTTGGAAAGAATTAGATGCTTTTATGGCACAAAAAGGATGCACTCCGGACAAGACTCTACTTCATTATCGATCAACAGGGCCAAAGATTATAACTCCAAAAGCTTATGAGTTGGAAAAGAAAGGTTATAAGTTGATAAACCCTGCGAAAGTTCTTGATCGTACTGGAGATAAATTTAAATCTTATGAATGGGCTCATCAAAATGGCATTATTATTCCGCTAACCAAAAAGGGCACAAAAGCCGAAATAAAACATTACATCGATCAATTTGCTTTACAAAAATTTATTCTTAAACCAACAAACAGCATTGGTGGAGGAGCTTTTTGTTTCCAATCTTTCTCGGATGATCCGAGTCTTGACGATAAATTATCACAAGTCCCTGGCGAAGAAATTATTTTGCAAGAATTTATTGAATACGTGAAAATTTATCGGGTAATTATTATTGGAGATAAGGTTCTAGATAAAGCTGTGTTTTATGATGAACCGGACTCAAACCGATGGAAAGTAAGTGTATGCCTGAATCCAGAGATGAAACTTGATAGCAATCCCGATCCAAAGCTTCTTTCCTATGCAAAGCAATTGGCGGAGGTTTTCGAGACGGAAATTGCTTTTATAGATATATACGAAACAAAAGATGGCTACGTCCTAAGCGAAATAAACACAGCCTGCAGTTTATTACTACATGAGGAAAAATCAGGCTGTAATATCTCAGAAGATATCGCCAAGTATCTAATCTCTAAGTCCTTTAGTGCTTAAAATACCTTCTTCCTGAAAACACCATCGCAATCCCGAGTTCGTCAGCCTTTTTGATGACATTTTCATCGCTTCTAGACCCACCTGGTTGAATAATCGCAGAAATTCCGAGGTCATGTGCCATCTCAACATTATCCACGAATGGGAAAAACGCATCAGAAGACATTACGGAGCCCTTTACACGGTCGCCACCTTTGAAACCGGCGATCTTTATGCTATCCACTCTAGACATCTGTCCGGCCCCGATTCCTGTGACCACAGTGCCCTTTGAAAATATGATTGCGTTGGATCTGACGTGTTTTACGACTTTCGTGGCGAAAAGCATGGCTTTAATCTCTTCTTCAGTAGGTTTTTTTGCAGTCACAATCTTCAAATCGTCCAAAGTAAGATCATAAGAATCCTTTGTTTGTATCAAAATTCCACCAGCAACCTTCTTGATATCAGTCTGGAACATATCTTTTTTAAGATCTCCAGTCTCAAGAATTCGTAGATTTTTCTTAGCCATAAGCTTTTTTAGAGCTTTTTCATTATAAAAAGGAGCGATAATCAGCTCCACAAACATATTTTCAGCTTTCATATAATCCACAATCGCCTCAGTGACTTCTCTGTTTAACGCGATAATACAGCCAAAAGCTGACATGGAGTCAACTTTGTATGCTTTGACAAACGCATCTTCGATAGTTTCCGCACATGCAACTCCACAAGGATTATTGTGCTTAACAAAGACTACGGTAGGTTCATTAAACTCTTTCACTAAATTAAGGGCGCTATCGGCATCCACAATATTATTGAAAGAAAGCTCTTTTCCATGCAAAACCTTTGAATTTGTAACATTTGCATCATGATTTTCGGGATTTCTGAAAAATGCGGCTTTCTGTTGAGGATTTTCCCCATATCTCAAACTGCAAACTTTCTCATAATGAAGATCCATAAGCTCAGGTTCTCCAAGGATATCCCTGAAATAGTTATCAATCATCTCATCATACTTGTAAGTCAGGGTGAAGGCCTTCCTAGCCAACTTTTTGCGTGTTTCTAGAGCCGTTTCGCCCTTTTCTTTAATCTCGCCCAATACTTTTTCATAATCCCTAGGATCAGTCAAAACAGTCACAAATTTAAAGTTTTTTGCGGCGCTTCTAACCATACTAGGCCCCCCAATATCGATGTTTTCAATCGCTTCTTCTTCGGTAACTCCAGCTTTTTCGATAGTAGCCTTGAATGGATAAAGATTTACAACAACAAGATCTATAAATTGAATCCCATGTTTTTCCGCAGCTTCTACATGTTCTTTATTATCTCTTAGCGCCAAAATTCCACCATGAACAAGAGGATGAAGAGTCTTTACTCTACCTCCCATCATCTCAGGAAAACCTGTGTAGTCAGAAACGTCTTTTACGCTTATATTAGCCTCTTTCAAGGCTTTGGCCGTTCCACCGGTGGAAAGAATTTCCACTCCATTTTTCTCAAGTTCACGCGCAAATTCAACAATCCCAGTCTTGTCTGAGACGCTAATTAAAGCAATTTTCACTGACATATTATATTTTCTTAAGATTTACTTGCACCCGAGGCAGAAGTTTACGCATCAAGAGTCCAAAAATCAAGGGGATTATGAACGCTTAAGGTTCTTAAGAACCATTAAAATAAAACGCAACAGTGTAGGATTTGATGGAGTTTCAGGAGCTTGACCGAAATAAGAAGCGTGATCCATCACTTTCGCATCTACTGTGTCCGGAGCCTCCGGATCGGAATCGACAGCATCGGAACCGTCCCCTGTGGTAACAACATATTTGCCATCAACAGCTGCGATTCGAGCTATCACGCCAACATCTACAGTTTGATTAGGATCTTTATAAGTTTTATGGTCAAATTCTTCATCAGTCTTACCCTCACAATCTTGGTCCCTTCCATTATAATCTCTATTGCTATCAATAGAAAATCATTTAAAAACCTTCCATACCATGAAATAGTTAAATCGCAATCGCATTTTAGCTCTTGCCTGAGCCGAAAACTTGTGTGGTGAGCAAGCATGTTACACAACATTTTTTCGCAAACACAATACCCATTTATCGCTACTGTGAGCCAAAATATCGAGTTTTATTGCACGCCACATTTTAAGAATTCACTACTTGAAAAAGTTGAATTTTTGGCTTGTGTCTGCTAGTATTCAGGCACAAAACATCTTTAAAAAAATCAATCCTATGAATACAAAAATAACAACAATCAGCGACGAAAATCTCTACAATCTTTGCAAACAGTACGGCGAGCACGCAAGAATCTGGCGACAAAGATTTGCGGGGTTGCTTCCGGAAGTTTTCAAACGCAAATTATATGAGAAGAAAGGCTTTATTTCGATTTTTGAATTTTCAAAAAAGCTTGCAGGCATGAGCGAAGAACAAGTCAGATTAGTTTTGAATTTGGAAAAAAGATTCGAAAATACTCCGGCTTTAAAATCACTTTTGACGGACGGAAAAGTAAGCATCAATAAACTTGCAAGAATTGTCTCAATCGCAAAACCTGAAAATGAAATATTTCTGGCAAGACAGGTGCAATTTCTATCAAAAAGCGCAGTCGAAACTTTGGTTGGGGATGAGAAGTTTGCCGAGAAAAGTAACGAAAATTCTAGGACCACGACCATGGATCTTGAAAATAAAAAATGGCTTGCAGGAGAGCTTTTCTGACTCAAAAGTCGTGCCCGGGCAGATGTGTTTTGCCACAGAAATTATAAAAAGCAACAGCGACAAAAACACATTAAATTTATCTCTCGAAGTCCAACAAAAACTTTTCGAACTTCAGCAAAAAGGTATCGATGTGAACGCATTTTTTCCTTGAGCATGTAATTGCTGAGCTATGAAATCCACAGCGGATGGATTAGCCCTATAGACCCCTCAGGATAAAGTTTCTCTTCTTCCATACAAATTTATTCAAGGCGGATAAAATATGACAGACAAGGCCAAATATTATACCTCATCATCTCCACCTTTACTCCACGGATTGCATCTCAAAATCCGCCACACACTTTTTAAACTTCCCAAAATAAACCCGTGTTTTTTCAACGCAACTCGAGCATATTCCGAACAACTCGGCTGAAATTTACAATACCCCTGCGGAAAAAACACCTTCAAAAAGCCATGATCAGGCGACAGCGTCTTCTGATAAATACCAACGAAAAAAACCGCCGTATTTCTCGGCAGCTTCCATATATATAGTAAAACCTTCTTCATCCTAGTAGTAATTGATAGGATTTTTCTTCACACCATTTATCATAACTTCCCAATGTAAATGGATTCCTGTAATACCGTAAACACGGCCTGTATTTCCCATTATACCTATTACTTCACCTTGGTTTACATGTTGTCCGACAGATACGCTTACGCTATCCATGTGAGCATAAAGAGTCTGAACTCCATCTCCATTATCTATAATGACATGATTTCCATATCCACCTCCCCAAGTTCCAGAAGAAGCCTTTATGACTGTACCGCTGGCCGCAGACCAAATAGGCGGTTTGCTTCTGTCCGCAATATCTATAGCGTAATGTCCTGAGTGATATCCTTGAGTAATTTTACCTCTTGTAGGGAATATAAATATCTTGCCAACAGCAGGCGCCGCATTCGATGGAGCCGCTGAAATCGCACGAATGTCTCTTGTTACAGACGATACTCTATATGTACTTCCGGCGATCAAATCGCCGTTAATAGGTTTTGCGTTTGGAAGAAAAACTGATTGTCCTTTCGCAAGGGTCTCAGTGCTAAGCCCATTTTGAGCGACAATAACATCCTGTGAAATAGAATATTTTTTTGCGATTTTATCCAAAGTATCACCTGATTTGACTGTATAGCTCACTCCGTCAACTGGTGGAACTCGAAGAGATTGCCCAATTCGAAGAGAATTTGCATTTGCCAAGTGGTTTTCCCACATAATAGTCTCGGATTTCAATCCATATCTAGCGGCAATCACAGATAAAGATTCTCCAGATTCAACTACATGAACCGCGTAATCACTAAGACCGACCCTAGAAGAAGAATCCGTAATAGGATTCATTTTTACAATATATCCGTTTTCATCTGAAACAAGCACATCTCCAGGAGTAATATATGATTCCATATAGCTTTCCTGATACATCATTGATGCCGCAGTAAAATTCCCTCCGGCAGTAATAGAAGTCATTGCCAAAGCCACAATCGAAACAACGCTGGCCTGAAACAGAAGCCTTTTCTGAGGGGCAACAGGGATAACACTACTAATATAATTTTTAATCCCTTCCAAAAAAGAAAAAACCTTCTCGGAAGCAGGGTTATTCAAAAGATAAGTAACAGGGGAAATCGTAAACTTAAGGAAATCAACTACATACATCCTGACAAGATGTCCTTTTGAGAATATTCGCAGATGGCGCATTCTTCTCGCAAACTTGTTTACCTGTAATGTCGTTTCTAATGTTTCTATGATGACTTTGGTTAAGTTTTTTTAAGCCACGGACTATAACACTATGCGCTTAAAATGTCAACTACATCAAGATATTACTTTTCATTATTATGACTGATTTCACCACCATAAGGCAACACCCCCTAGTTGACTTTCATAGTGAAACATGGTGAACAGATTATCTTGAAGGTTTTTAACATACGAAAAACCTCTCCTGTAAGCCCTAAACTAAGTCAAGTGGATTATCGAAATATAACTACTCGGAAAAATAAATACTTGACTTTTTTAGGTAATCATTGTCCTTTTCTCTTGCAAAAAAAATGCCATTTTGGTAACTTCCGTCTGCTTTTATATTTCTGCTCTATCGTCTAAATATAGATATAGGGCTATAATCCAAAGAATATATGGATAAAAGAATCGCAAAATATGAACTTATGCTGATTCTTCTGCCGGATATGGGTGAGTCCAAAACGGCCGAAGAATTACAGGAAGTTCGTGAACAAATCACCTCCGTAGGTGGAGAGATCCTAGAAGAGGATCTTTGGGGTGTCCGTAAACTTGCTTACCAAATCAAAAAGCAAGAAAACGGCTACTATGTAGTACTCAATTTTACATTGGGAACGGATGAAGTGCATGAACTTGAAAAATCACTCATCTTAAATCCGCAGGTGATAAGACATCTTGCGATGAGAGTTTCAGATTCATACACTCTAAAAAAACTCGCAGATTATGAAGCGGAGTGGGAAAAAGATGATATTGAAAGCAAGAAAAAAGAAGAAGAAGAACAGGAAAGAAAAGATGGATTGAAAAAACCTGTAAAGAAAGTTGAAAAAGTGGAAGAAGTAAAAAAAGTTGAAAAAGTTAAGGAGGTAGTGGAGAAAAAGGAAGAAGAAAAACCAAAGAAAGAGGTAAAGGAAGAAGACGTTTCTGAAGAAGAAAAACCAAAGAAAGAGGTAAAGAAAGAAGACGTTTCTGAAGAAGAAAAACCAAAGAAAGAGGTAAAGAAAAAGAAAGAAGAAGAACCGGATTCAAGATCAAAACTTGATGAATTTGACGAAAAATTACGAAGTCTTATAAACGATCCGGACATAACTCTATAATCTTTTACCGCTAAAAATATGAGATCAATAAACAAAGTTATTCTAGTAGGAAATCTCACCAGAGACCCTGAATTAAAACAAACGCAAAGCGGTCAACCTGTCGCTACATTTGGAATTGCAACAAATCGTGAATGGGCAACAAAAGACAACGATAGAAAGAAATCAACGGAATTTCATGAAGTTGTTGCATGGGCTCGCTTGGCGGAGATTTGCGCTGAGTACCTTAGGAAAGGAAAATTAATATACATTGAAGGATATCTAAAAACACGAAGCTGGGAAGCCGAAAACGGAGAAAAAAGATTCCGAACTGAAATCGTTATGCAAGACATGATTATGTTGGACAAAAGAGCAGGTTCGCCTGAAGAAAAAGCAATCATAGATGTAGTGTCAGAAAATTCATCAGACCTTCCAGTCTATGGAGACGACGAAGGAGAAAACGTATTCTAATATCAACTTAAACTTAAAATAACATGCCAACATTCAAAAACAGAAAATGCTATTTCCACTCAGAGGATATCAATCATATTGATTACAAAAACACACGACTTTTGAGGAAATTTTTGACACAATATTTCAAAATTGTTCCAAGATACTATGCAGGAACATGTTTGAAGCACCAAAAAGAGATCTCTAGAGCAATCAAAAACGCCAGAATAATGGGCTTGATCAGATTCACAAGATAAAAAAGAAAAAAAGGCCTCCGAAAGGAGGCTTTTTTGTAGGCGGGAGGTGATTTTGCGGTGTGCCGTGTCAGTATTAGCGTTTTGTTGTTGGGGATTTTGACTTGATGAGCGGGGCGGGATGGGCGAAAAAACATTCTTTGAAGGATAGTTTTCGCTTTCAGTTGTTCATTATTTTTTGAACGGAAGTTATCCTCGAGGATGAGTTTTTTGAACGGAAGTTATCCTCGAGGATGAGTTTTTTGAACTCTTTGTGCGATATTTGAAGGAATGTTCTGTCTTTTTCACGTGTAATTTTAGCATTTAGTCCTTTTTTATTTTGCGCTTATCTTTCTTGCCTCTTCCTTCTTTTTCTTTGATTAATTCCCTAACTATTTTTTTGAATTTTCTTTTGATTTTTTAATGTTGGCATGGAATTCTAATTTTGAATGTAGATTGCCGGAATTGTATCATGATTGATTCATGAGCGTGTGATGCTTGGGAAAGATGTTGAAAACTTCGACCATTTTGCGAATCTGTGAAATTGTGGTTTAGCAGTGCGGCGGTTTCAAAAACTTCGACCATTTTGCGAA
>PFOM01000038.1 GCA_002792535.1 Candidatus Peregrinibacteria bacterium CG_4_10_14_0_2_um_filter_38_24
GCCCTCGGTGAGATACTTCAAAACATTTTCTTGCATACGTGCGGCAGACAGCGCTTCTTCCTTGCTCGCGTCTTTTGAAATCTCAACTTCTCCACGAACTTTTCCATTTACTTGAACACCGATTTTTACCGTATCATCGATAGTTAATTTCTCATCATATTCAGGCCATTTGCTGTCAACCACACTGAATTTTCCTCCCAAAATTTCCCAGCATTCCTCGGCGAGATGTGGAGCAATAGGCGCAACCAATTGCACCAAAACTTTTTTCGCACCGATATCGATTCCATTTTTCATGGCAAAATTCAAAAATTCCATAAACGCAGAAACCGCAGTATTAAAATGAAAAATCTCGACGTCCGCTCCGACTTTTTTTACAAGTTTATGTAAATTTTTCTTCAACAAATCCTTGTCTGTAGCCTTTTCACTTTCTCCATTTATAACGTTCCAGAATCTGTCCACAAATCTCGCGATACCGGTAATTCCTTTATCATTCCAGTCTCCACCATCCGTGAAAGGTCCCATAAACATCAAGTACATCCTGAAAACATCACTTCCATATTTTTCAACAAATTCATCAGGCCCAACAACATTTCCTTTCGATTTACTCATTTTTGCACCATCTTTAGTAATCATTCCTTGATGAACGAGATGTTTAAAAGGTTCTTTGAAAGGCACAAGTCCAAGATCATGAAGCACAATATTTATAAATCTCGCATACAACAAATGCATACAAGCATGTTCAGACCCACCCACATACATGTCTACAGGAAGCCAATTTTTGATGGTCGCCTTGTCAAACGCCTTATCATCAAGTTTACTACACGGATATCTCAAATAATACCAACTGCTACAAACAAAAGTATCCATCGTATCAACTTCACGAGTCGCTTTCCCTCCGCATTTCGGACATTTACATTTTTTGAATTTCTCATTTTTTTCAAGAGGGGATTTCCCGTCGCCACTTGGAGCAAAATCTATATCATCCGGCAATTTTACAGGCAAATCTTTTTCCGGAACCAAAACCTCACCGCATTTATCGCAGTAAACAACAGGAATCGGCGCTCCCCAATATCTTTGCCTTGAAAGGAGCCAATCACGAAGTTTGAAATTCACAGTCTTGTTTCCAAAATTTTTGCCTTCTATATAATCCATGATTTTTGGCAAAGCCTCGCGATTATTCATTCCACTAAACTCTCCTGAATTAAACAAAATTCCATCCTCCGTGTAAGCCCCCTCAAAATCGTCAGGATTTATCTCATTTCCATCCTCAGAAATCACAAACTTAAGAGGAATATTATGTTTTCTCGCAAATTCAAAATCCCTTTGATCATGCGCATCCGCCATAACTACGCCGGTTCCATACATCAAAACAAAACTCGCCATATAAACAGGAATTTTTTCTCCATTCACAGGATTGATTACGTACTTCTCAAGGAAACATCCGAGCTTGTCTTTTCCGCTGACAGAAGCTCTTTCGATCAAAGTTTGTTTTTTGATTTTTTCTCTCATTTCAGCGACTTCTTTTTCGTATTTTGTACCTTTCACCAAATCATCAACGAGTGGATGTTCAGGCGCTATAACGACAAAAGTCACACTATGAATTGTGTCTGCGCGAGTTGTATAACAAGTCAAAATGCCGCTTCCATCTTCAAGCGGAAAATTTATGTTACATCCGGAACTTTTCCCGATCCAATCCTTCTGCATCAAAATAGTTTTTTCCGGCCAATCCAAGCCTTCGTAATCCAAAAGTTTATCACCATATTCACTAATTTTGAAAAACCATTGGCTCAAATCTTTTTTAGTAACGTCGCTTTTACATCTGTCACAAGCCCCATCCTTCACTTGCTCATTCGCAAGCACCGTCTGGCACGAAGGACACCAATTCACAGGTGCATTTTTTTTGTATGCCAAGCCATTTTCATAAAGTTTACAAAAAATCCACTGAGTCCATTTATAATACTCGGGTGAAGAAGTCACAACTTTTTTGTCCCAATCCCACATCGCTCCCATTTCGGTGAGCTGAGTAATCATATGGTCGATATTTTTTGCAATACTTATATTTGGATGCACACCCGTCTTGATCGCATAATTCTCAGCAGGAAGCCCAAAACTATCAAAACCCATAGGCTGAAGAACATTAAACCCCTTCATCCTCATGTATCTTCCATAGCTATCCACAGGCGCAAAATTATACCAATGTCCGATATGAAGTTTGTCTCCGGACGGATATGGAAACATCGTAAGATTATAAAACTTCGATTTCTTCGATTTCAGATTCGTATTAAAAAGTTCGCTTTCTTTCCACTTTTTCTGCCATTTTTTTTCAATTTCTCGTGCTTGGTACATAAAAATTGTATTTGAAAAACTTAAGCAGAATTCTACTCGGATATTTGAATTCAATCAAGAAAAAGGCTTATCCCAACTTCTTTACCATAAATTTTAGCTCCAACTGATCTTTTATTTCTTGAAAATTTGGATAAATATTTTCAATCCAATTTGAGTCTGTATTTTCTGGAGAATTTTCAGGAGTGACTTCTTTTCCTTTGTTCAATTCATTAACTTTGTCGGTTATATCTTTTATCTGCAATTCAACTGCAAAAACTTTCTCATCTTTAAGAAGTGGCTTAGCATCAATCAAAACTATGATTTCATTTTTACTGTTTAAAAGTCTGTATGGACCCATCCCGTCAATAGATTCGCCAGTTTGGAAAAGTTTTCCATATATCGAAACGAATCCGGAAAGATCTTTTGCGTTTATGAAATCAAAAAATAAAACATCATGAAATTTTACACATTTTACCGCAAGCATGTCACAAAACAACTGATTCGCAAAATCAACTTTTCCTTCGGAATTTATGATGACTACGGGGGATTTTATTCCATTTGTAATCTTCGCAAAATCCACTTTCTCTCCCGCTACAGGTTCAGAAACGACCTCTTTCCCAGCCTCGTGCGCTCCTAAAACATTGGCTTCACCTTGCCCTAATTCGCCGCTATTCTTTAAGAACAAAGCCATCATTGCAAATGACACAAGAAACAGCCCGAAAGCCGAAAACGCTATTTTTTTATTCTGTGATAAATGTATCATTTATATATTTATATTTATTTCTACACTATCATTATACAACAAAAACAACAAAGCGTCAACCACTAAGGAAAGCTAATTTACTCTGTCACAACCTCTCTCGCTGAAAGATGTTTTTCGGAAGTCAAATCGAGGAAAGTATAAGTCCAAACAGTGTATGAAAAAATGTCGATAACACCGTTGAGATAAGAAGCCAAGAACAGGCAGATAATCCCCACGATTCCGCCGATAAGAAGCCCCGTTATTGCAAGAGTAACGGTTGCAACATATCCGGTAATGCCTATGATAAGCGCAGGAATCGCAAAAACCATTATAGCCTGTATGAAAATTCTGACACCGATAAGAATCATAAGAATTGTAATCAAAACTGTGTGTTTCCAGCTCAAAATGACCAATTTAGCACTTGCTTTCATCGACTCAAAAACTTCTTTTCCATCTATAACAATGAAAAAATCCGTATAAGTAAAAATAAGAATCAACACAAAACTCACGATTATCAAAAGGAAGAAAACGGGGAGTAGAAGCTTAAAAAGCACAGGTCCAAGATTCCTGACGACAAAAGACATCTCTATTAATAAAGAAAAAAATGAAAAAGTTTTAATAATCATATGGTATTCAAAAAGCTGGAGAAAAGACATTATTCCATATTTTACTCCGGTTCCGATAGAATCTTCTTGCCCGTTCCTATGTCTTGCGATAATTTGTACGGAAGCCGCTCTCGCAAGGGTGGGAAAAAGAAAATAAAGAATTCCAAAAATTGCTACAAATACAATCATTGGAACAGTCCAACTAATATGCGTATTAATGAAGTCCCAAATGAAACTGGTTACTTCTTTCAGAGCACTGCCTTGTTCATCTCCAAAAATATAAGATTTCTTGAATGCAAAAATCTGATAGGCAATAGTAAATATGCCAACTGTAGTTGTTAACAATGAAGGAATAAAGCCAAACCAGAAAATAAGCTTCTTATTGCTTTGTGTGTAAATCCACGAATCTACGATGACTTTTTTATAGTCCATGGCCATCATTTTACATTAACTCTTGCCAAAATCAATTTTTTTGTGTAAACTACCATCCGCTATCAATTTTATATACATTTTTACTCGAAAATCATGGATAGAGCAAAGAAAAAAGTCCTCATCGGAAAATATGGAGTACACCAGAAAGACACAGGTTCTTCACGCGTACAAATCGCTGTTTTGACAGAAAGAATCACTGAGCTTTCAGGTCATCTTGAATCACATGCAAAGGATGATCATTCAAGAAGAGGTCTTATCGGACTTGTAGGAAAAAGGAGAAAACACCTAAACTACATGAGACTCCATGATAAAGACGCTTACGAGACAATTTTGAAAGAATTGAAGCTAAGAAAGTAATTTGCCGTTTTTTAAGGCAAAGAACGCTCTTTAAAATTTTAATCAAACCCAAGCTGGGAGGTCTTCGGTTAAGTAGCAAGATTCAAGTAAACGAACATTCGTTTACTTAAACCTTGTAACTTAAGGAAGGTTCCGTTTGGGGATTATATAACTCCATAACCCAAAAAAACATGGAACCAAAAACAAGTACTATGACTCTCGCGGGGAGAGAATTTAAGATTACGAATTCCCCAATTATGTCATACGCAAACGGCTGTGCTGTCGTCTCTCTTGGAGACACGGTGATAATGGCCAACGCTTCGATGAGCGAAAAAGGTCTTGAGGGAGCAGATTTTTTCCCTATGACCGTCGACTACGAAGAAAATATGTATGCGGCAGGCAAAATCAAAGGAAGCCGTTTTATTAAACGTGAAGGAAGACCTTCAGAAAATGCGATTCTTATCTCAAGAATGATCGACAGACCGGTTCGTCCACTTTTCCCAAAGGGGACAACAAATGAAGTACAGCTTATATGCAGTGCTCTTTCAGCGGACATGGAAGTCGATCCGGCTACAACAGCTATGAACGCCGCTTCAGTGGCGCTTTTGCTTAGCGGCGCACCATTCGAAGGCCCTCTAGGTGCAGTAAGAGTCGGATACAAAGACGGAAAAATAATCATAAATCCAACATATACAGAATGCGACGAAGGACAAATGAATTTGATTGTTGCAGGAACGCTCGATGCCATCACAATGGTTGAAGCTGGAATGAAAGAGGTTACAGAAGAAGTAGTCTTGGAAGCGCTTGCAACTGCTCACAAATACATCAAAGAAATCTGCCAATTCCAATTGGATTATGTAAAAGGATTCGAAGTCACAAAAATAGAGCCGGTTCTACATTTAGTAAATGAAGATTTAGTAGCAAAAATCACAGAACAAGTTTCAGTTGATGATTTAAATACAATTGAAGGAAAGACAAAAAAAGATGTAAAAGTGAAAATTCATGCAATCGAAGATAAACTGATGACACACTTCGCAAAAGAAATTGAAGAAGGAGCTTACTCAAAAAAAGAAATCGCAGAAATCCTAAACAAAATGATGGAAAAGAATATGAGAAAAAATATTCTTGAAACAGAGATTCGTTTAGATGGAAGAAAGCTTACGGACGTTCGTCCTATCAATATCGTTTTGGACGTTTTGCCAAGAACTCATGGATCAGCAATTTTCCAAAGAGGAGAAACTACAGCGCTAACAATCACAACACTTGGAGGGCCTACAGATGCGCAAATCATCGACACGATGGACAAAGATAAGGTAAAAAGATACATGCACCATTATCATTTTCCTCCATATGCGACAGGTGACATCAAACGTTTGATGGGACCAAATAGACGCGAAATCGGACACGGAGATTTGGCTGAAAGAGCTCTACTTCCTGTTATTCCTGACAAAGAAGTTTTTCCATATACAATGTGGTTAGTTTCAGAAATTATTAAATGTAATGGATCAAGCTCTATGGCTTCTGTCTGCGGATCTACGCTTTCATTGATGTGCGCGGGTGTGCCTATCAAAAAACCTGTTTCAGCGATAGCGATGGGACTTGTTTCAGACAAAGAAACAGGTACTTACAAAATCTTGTCAGACATTCAGGGAATGGAAGATTTCGCAGGAGATATGGATTTCAAAGTAACAGGAACTCCTGATGGAATCACAGCTCTTCAGATGGATATAAAAATCAAAGGACTCCAAATTGAACTACTTAGAAATGCGCTTGCACAAGCCAAAGAAGGTCGTGACTTCATCATGGCGAAAATGCTTGAGGCATTACCTGAAGCAAGAAAAAATCTTTCAAAATATGCTCCACTTATCATGACGGTAAAAGTTGATCCTGATATGATCAGAGTTGTCATCGGAAAAGGTGGTGAAACAATTCAAAAAATTACTGCAGAATGTGATGTTGAAATGGATATCAGCGATGAAGGAATCGTGACAATCACGGCTCCTGATCAGGAAAAAGGAAACAAAGCTTTGGATTGGATTGGAAGAATTACATACATTCCAAAAGTCGGAGATGTCTTTGACGGAAAAGTCACAAGAATCATGGATTTCGGTGCGTTTGTTGAATTGGTACCGGGAAAAGAAGGATTAGTTCATATTTCAGAACTTGATACAAAGAGAGTAAACAAAGTTGAGGATATCGTGAAATTAGGAGATCCTATAAAAGTAAAATTGATGCAAATCGACGATCAGGGAAGATACAATCTTTCAAGAAAAGCAACCATGACGGAAGGAATTGCCCCTAAAACAGGTGGAACAGTCACGCAATCAAACATGGGAAGCCCTGACGATGATATTGTAGACGGAACATCTTCAGTTCGAAGAGTTCACAAAAACTAAGAAGCGGAATCTAAATAAAGTTGACCCAAAAAGGGGAATGACGAAAGTTGTTCCCACTTTTTACTTACAAATATGCAGAAATATGCTCACCATGAGAGACAGCGCTGGCAAAATATTGAACACCGGCTTGGTCTTTTATAGAATGAACATCAGCGCTATCGGTCTGTGTGCCTTTTTTCACATATACCTCAAATTTTGTTTTGCCATTATTCTTTACTTTTTTATAGGCACTCGAAGCCCAGTTCCCATAACTCGCATCCAAAAATTTTACTTTATCTGGGCTAAATCCGGAAGCGACAGCATTCCGAACGGCAATTCCTCCGGCACTATGTCCAGACAGGGTAACAGAAGGGGAATTTATCTCCTGCCCAAGCATTGTGCTTAATTGAGAAAGAGTTTCTCTATGCAAAAGAGCAATATCATCATTTGTGCTATTATCTTTTTTCATCCATTCGCTGTCATATCCATTTTTCCATGCTGTAGATCCAACTGTACTACGCTGGCCGGCGCTCAGGGGATAAACGAGAATCATATTTCTATGTTTTTGAGAGGCAGATAGCGCTTGAGTAATACGATTTGCGCCTAGGCCAATCTTTCCATAATGATAATATTTCCCTGTGCCATCAAGTTTTGGAAATGGAACGTCAATCCAGTTTCCATGCATCCCATGAAAATGATAATCAATCTCTGTAGGTTGGCTCGGGTCAAATCCTTGAGGGATATAAATCACGACTTGTCTTCCGCCATTTCCGGCAAGCCGAACAACTTCACTTTTTCCGGGAAATGTTTTAATAATTTTATCAATGTTTGCTTGAGGAGTTTCACTTTGATTCGAATTTGGATCGATTCTGGCAGGCACATTTGAACCCTCATTTTGTTGTATAGGCGCCGCGGGTTTTGGCGCTACAGGTTCAGCTTTAGGCGCTGAACTTCCATTCTCGACTTTAGGCTCATCGGCGACCGGCGGCTCAGCTTTTGCAGTCCCGGAAACATCTTCCGCCACAACCTTTCTTTTCGCTCCGGATTTTATAAATTCTTCCAATTTTCCAAGAGTATAAGGTCCGAACATTCCGTCTGTTCCTTCTTTTGAATCAGTTTCCTGAAGCCCGACAGCCTTTTGTATTTCATAAACTTTGGTGACCAACTTCTTGTCATCTTTCATGTCTTCTTCAGAAACGGTTACCCCGATATCTTTCGATTTAGCCACAAAATCCTCATCGGAAATTTTCTTCTGTCCCAAAAAACGTCTGGTATATTCGGCTCTTGTCTCCAAAGATTTGTCGGACTCCTCCAATTGTTCTACAAAATTTTCTCCCATATCAAAAATTTAGCACAACGACACAAAAATTGCACGCAAAAAACAGATTGATTTAAAACTCCACAGGAATTACAATTTCGCATGCAAAACCTTGAAGCTGTACCAGCAAAAAGCGCCACAGAAGCACATTCACAACAAGCGAGTATGGTATAATGGCTATTACGCGACCTTGCCAAGGTCGAAACACGAGTTCGATTCTCGTTACTCGCTCC